>NZ_JBATKE010000204.1:0-3755 GCF_049669105.1 Eudoraea sp. | reverse complement strand
CCTCATAGTTGCCTACCGTTGCCGAAATTTGGTAAATCTCAAAGTTTTTAGGGGCAGCTTCATGTTCCTGAATATATGCTTTTGTAGGTTCATGGGTATCTATAAAGCGAATGGCATCTAGTAAGGTCTGTGTTTTCATGTGTTGGGATTTAATTCATTTTATTTTAATAGTGTATAATATAGTTTAAAGTTCCCAAGGTTCAAATTTTATTGTTTTATATAATGCCTCGGTTTTGAACCTTACGCCTTTCCCAAGACAGGCAATATAATGAGCTTGCGTCGCTCCCCCGTTTAAAAATAGTACCTTTAACGTACACTTTGATATTCAGGTGGTAACGACATAAATTTGGAAAGTGGATGAAAACAGTTGCATTTATTGTTGTATCAATATTGTTGATAGGATGTAAAGGAAATAAGCCCAGGACCGAATTTTTGGGAATGGTTAATCTTGAGGTAACCGGAAACGCAAAAGCGGTTTCTCAATTTGAGAGAGGACTTTTATTACTGCATTCTTTTGAATATCAGGATGCCCGTGAAGCGTTCAGGAATGCCCGGGAAACAGATATTCAAATGCCTATGGCCTATTGGGGTGAAGCGATGACCTATAATCATAGCTTATGGGGTGAACAAGAGTATGAAGAAGGGGTGGAAGTGTTGAAAAAATTGGAACTCCTGGATCTGGAAAAAAACGCAACTGAACTGGAGCAGGATTTTATAGAGGGGGTCAGGATACTATTTAAACCGGAAACTGAAAAACCGGAGCGGGATGTAGCCTATGCCGATTTTATGGAGGGCTTGTCCATAAAATATCCGGACAACCATGAAGTGGCGGCATTTTATGCGTTATCGCTTTTGGGCTCTGTACCGGACGGACGTGATGAAGATTTATATGGTAAGGGCGCTAAAATTGCGCTGGGTATTTTGGCTGAAAACCCCAATCATCCGGGAGCCTTGCACTATACCATTCATTCCTATGATGACCCTAAGCATGCTGTATTGGCCCTGGAGGCTGCTGACGCCTATGCTAAAGTCGCCCCGGACGCAAGTCATGCCTTACATATGCCCTCCCATATTTATGTGGCCATGGGGATGTGGGATCGGGTAGTCGCTTCCAATATTGATTCGTATCAAGCCAGCCTTAACAGGATGAAGCGAAAAGAACTGGACAATGATGCCAGGGGATACCATGCCTATCATTGGCTCGAGTATGGTTATTTGCAGCAGGACAACAGGGAAGAAGCCAGGAAAATGGTGTTGGATATGCAGCGTTTTATGAATGAAAAACCATCCTCAAGGGCCCGGGTTCATATGGTGTTTCTAAAGGGGACCTACCTTACTGAAACCGATGAGTGGGAGAGTGCGGTAGCCGATATTCCGGTAGAAATTTCCGATCTGAATATTTCGGTTCGTTCCCAATATTATTTTTTAGAAGGAATGAAAGGATATATAGCAAAAGACACGGTGCACATGGATAGTATTGTGGCTATCATGGAGTCTGATATTAAGAGAGAAACTTTTGTACAGGAATTTTCCAGCGCAACATTATGTTCAAATGTGACCAGGGCTGAGGCCGCGCCATCAGATATTGTTACTTCTAAGGCTAGGCAACAGCAACTTTTGGCATTGCGGGAAGATTTGGTCGCGAGGCACAATACGGCAGAAGAACACCTGCTGAAATCCATTGAACTACAGGAAAGCATCAGCTATAGTTACGGTCCGCCCTCTATTCAAAAACCAACCCGCGAACTCTATGCAGACTGGTTAGTTGCCATGGGGAGGTACAAGGATGCGGAAGCCCAGTATGCGTTGGCGGAAAAAGCGGGTCCAAAACGCCGATTGATTAAAGCAGGAATTGAAAACCTGAGCCAGACTTTGAATGATCAAACGCTTTCATTTTCAAATTAGGTTGGAGACTTAAAAAAACATTTTGTGAATGTTTTTAGCGAACAAGCCAGTCGGCAGACAGGAGTAATGCAAAATCAAATGTTCAATGGGTTAATTCGTTTTTGCCGAGGGGATTTCTAATTGAAATAATTAGCATTACTATTTGGAAAGTTGGGCATCGAAAGCACCAGTTGTGGCGTATTTTTACTTAAGCCTTTACAATTGATAACATTATCTGCATTCCACCAACCCATGTCCTGGCTGATCCTGGAAGCTCAAAAAACACCAAACGGACCTAACTAAATTCCACTGAGTTCACCCGTTTCCAGAGCACCCTTCAAATCTGCCGATACTTCGCTGTGGCTTCCGAAGAACCGTCCGCCATCGGCCCTTTTGAGTCTTACCTGTAAGGTGCCGTCCTTTTTTTCCTCCACAGATGTCACGACCACTACATTTCCTTGCAATCTTTTGTAATTGGCAATCCCGCCTTTTTTGATAATAAAATTAGGCCTAGGAAAATTAATGTGCTTATACCTTGGAGCTTCGGGGTATCCTATCTTGAGAATATCACCAACCTGTACCTCCTGGGGAGGTATGTATGTAGCATCTTTTGCGTTCAGGCCTATACTTCCAACTGCGAAAAATAGTGCAAAAAATAACTGTTTCATAACATTATATTTAGAGTTCAAAATTATTTTTTTTAAAATCCTTACCTGACGATAGTAGACATGCCTTTTCCTTGTATGATTTTCAATGATTTTATAGCAAATGGCATCCCTGCCTGGCCCCTATAGTCAGGCGCAAGTCCGGTCATTTGCCGCTAAATTAAATAGCACAGCCGGGATAGAAAATGATTTTGGTCATGATGTAGCTATCATAATTAAATCCTATTGGATATTTTGTAAATGGTATTTAGCATTAAGGAAAGAAGAAAATGGCATACAATCCGGATGCCTGTAAAGTTGGCAAATAGTTCGATAATACGGTGTTACTTTCTCATGGTTTATTTGTATCCGCCTTGAGCGGAGAAGGTGGTGTGGGATCACACCAAGCAGAAACCCAAGGCCATTTGGCCGGGTTTTTGCATTAGACAACCCTTTTTGAAGTATCCTTATCGACTATATAGTCCCTTTAAAGGCATTTCTTTTTTCTATATCCTTCTTTTCGTTACTTGAGGTAAAATCAGCGCTCTTTAGAACAGGAGCGTAAAAGAGGATTATAATTCGGGGATTATAATACTATTGGTGAAAATGGAAAGAAAAAACGATCTGCGTATTTTTTCAGGGATATTATTGTTACTATTAATCATCTCCTTAACAGCTTGTAATACATCTCAGAATTACTTCCAAAAGGAATACAGAAGAGTTTGGAAAGAAACCACCCGGTCAGCAGCATGGAATAATTCCTTTAATGGCACTTCACCTTTGAGTAATGAGCCCATTGAGGATCTTTATTCCTCGACAGAGCAGGGCATTCTGGCAACAATGACACCTAAAGCCCGGGAAAGGGCCGGCTTATTTGTTGAATTATATGACTCCTATGTTTCAAGGGCCTATTACAGTCTGATAAGCGAGGCAAAAAAAGCAGATCAGCACTTGCTGGAGGAATATAATAATTTACTCAAAACCTCTAAAAACAGACCAGACAGATCTGAGTATAAAAAACAATTGGCGCAAGCCAAATTAAAATATGAAGCACACTGGAAAATGTTGGAAGGACTAAAATCATGGAACGCCTTTAGTGAATTTGGTTCTGACGATCTGGATTTCTTTAAACAAGAACAATTAGAAAATGCCTATTTAATGTTTACCAAAGGTTCTTCGGATACAGAAATCATTAACTTTTTGGTTTATAGATTGGCTGATCTGTAC
>NZ_JBATKE010000203.1:0-34912 GCF_049669105.1 Eudoraea sp. | reverse complement strand
TATCACAGCCTAGTCCATAAACCGTATCGGTAGGGTATATGATCAAACCTCCCTTTCGCAAGATAGATACCACCTTATCTATTTCCTTTGGATTAGGATTCTGCTCGTATATTTTAATGAATTCGGCCATTTTATTACTAAATATTTCAAGTAAATATTATTGCGGGTAACCCCAAGTTAAAAAGAATAAGAGTTCTATTTTACCTGATAGACACGAACATAGTCTACCTCCATAACGGCAGGGAAAATGGCATCATTTACTCCTTCCAAACCTCCCCAGTCACCTCCAACAGCTATATTCATTAAAAAATAAAATGATCCTGAAAAAGGCCAGTTTTCAGCATTAGTTATAGCAGGTCGCGGAAATATCAGCTTAATATTCTCTATATCGTCTATGTAGAATTTTAGGTACTTGTCGGTCCACAGTAGGCCATAGTTGTGAAATTCTTCTTCTATCGTCTCCAGTAAAACCGGTCCTGAAGTTACTTGTGTTCCATCCCTATGATTGTTTGCAAGACTGTGAATGGAAAAATGAGTCTGATTGGGCTCAAAACTTACATATTCCATAATATCAATTTCACCACAAGCCGGCCATCCCGCCGTTTGAATATTGGTGCCCAACATCCATAATGCAGGCCATAAACCGTTGCCCTTATGGTCAGGAATTTTTGCCCTGATCTCCATCCTACCATATTTATAATTGGCTGTACTATTTAATCTCGCAGAAGTGTACTCAACCATTCCCGGACCTTGTTCTATTTTTTTCGCTACTATTTTAAGTGTTCCGTCGCTTACGGTAACATTTTCGTCTTCAGTATAATTCTGTAGTTCATTATTTCCCCAACCATGTGCACCCGTCTCAAAAATCCAGTTCTCTTTTGAGAGGGTATTTCCATCAAATTCGTCCTGCCAAACCAAAACTGCCTTATCCCAATAGTCAGGGGCATTTACATCTGGCAAACCATCAATATCTATGGGAGCGGGCAAAACGCTTTCCTGATCATCCTGTGGACTGCTAGCACTGCATCCTAACAGAAAAACCGTAAAAAGGAAAATAATATTCTTATACATTTTGATAAATTAATTTATTCTATAATTCAAATATAATATGAAATATTAATGCCAGCACAATTTAATCGCCAATAGAACGATCCCTGCATTTATATTGAACAATTAAAACCCCAATTTAAACATCAATGATTTCCAGTTTCGCAAATCGAAGAAGCAACTTTTTTATATCGCCTTTTACAAACTGTATTTCGGCCTTCTTATCATTGCCGGCTCCTTCAATACGCAATACCTTACCACGACCAAAACGTGTGTGATTTACCAAAGTGCCTTCTGATAGATTTGGATCTATTGGATTTGTGTTTCCAATGGGTTTGGCTAATTCCGGTTTAAGTTTTCGAAGTTTTCTCAGTTGATTTTGATTGGGTTTTCCAATACCTGGTGGAACACCATTTTCAGGTTTTGACTGTCTAAGTTTTGACTTATCAACTTCACCAAAAATATCTGTATTAATTAAAGGTTTATATCGATATGTATCTACCGGAGTCAGGTTCTCGATATATTTATCCTCTATTTCCTCAATAAAACGACTAGGTTCAGCATCAATTAATTTACCCCACCGATATCTGTTTTGAGTATATGTTAGATATGCTTGTTCCTCGGCTCGGGTTAGTGCAACATAAAATAGCCTGCGCTCCTCTTCCAACTCACTTCGTGTATTCATGCTCATTGCAGAGGGGAAAAGATCCTCTTCCATCCCAACTATATAAACAAACGGAAACTCCAATCCTTTTGCCATGTGAATGGTCATTAGAGCCACCCGATCATCATCACCGGTGTCCTTATCCAAATCTGTAGCCAGCGCTACATCTTCCAAAAACTCGGTTATATCTCCTTTTGCATCTGCCAGTTCTTTTTGCCCTTCCACAAAGTCTTTGATACCATTTAATAATTCCTCTATATTCTCCATTCGGGCAATACCCTCGGGAGTTCCATCCTTCTTAAATTCCAGGAGAATCCCCGTTTTCTTAGCCACATGCTCGGCCAAAGAAAAAGCATCCGCACTCTCGTTCATGATCTGAAAACTCTTAATCATATTAGTAAAATCTTCGAGTTTCCTTTTTGTACCAGTATTTATTTTTAAATCTATTTTATCTAAATTCTCCATTACTTCAAATATAGATCTTGAGTAATGGTTTGCCGCAACGGTTAACCTATCTAATGTGGTTTGGCCAATACCACGAGCGGGGAAATTTATAATTCTTTTTAAAGCCTCTTCATCCTTTGGGTTGATTACCAGCCTAAGATAGGATAACAAGTCCTTGATTTCCTTTCGTTGATAAAAAGAAAGGCCTCCATAAATCCTATAAGGTATATCTCGTTTACGCAAAGCATCCTCTATAGCACGTGATTGGGAATTTGTGCGGTAAAGAACAGCAAAATCGCCATTTGAACGCTGGTTTTGCATTTTCTGTTCAAAAATAGAACCTGCCACATATCTTCCTTCCTCAGCATCAGTGGTGCTTCTGTGAAGTTTTATCTTGGCACCCTCATCATTGGCTGTCCATACTACCTTTTCCAATTGGTTCTTATTGTTGGCAATTATAGAATTTGCCGCATTGACAATATTTTTGGTAGATCGGTAATTTTGTTCTAACCTATATACAGCAACATCGTCATAGTCTCTTTGAAAGTTCAAGATATTTGTGATGTTTGCCCCTCTGAAAGAGTAAATACTCTGTGCGTCATCGCCTACAACGCAAATGTTTTGAAAACGGTCTGCAAGTGCTTTTACTATAAGATATTGAGAGTGATTGGTATCCTGGTACTCATCAACCAGAATATATCTGAACCTTTCCTGATATTTCATTAAAACTTCCGGAAAACGGCTTAATAATTCATTGGTGCGTAAAAGTAAGTCATCAAAATCCATTGCCC
The DNA here is from genome assembly GCF_049669105.1 of Eudoraea sp. NCBI lineage: Bacteria > Pseudomonadati > Bacteroidota > Flavobacteriia > Flavobacteriales > Flavobacteriaceae > Eudoraea > Eudoraea sp. The sequence continues at coordinate 31,966 of NZ_JBATKE010000203.1, read as the reverse complement.
CGGCTTTAAAACAACGGTCTACGTAGTTTTGGTAAATATCTCCTAACCTGGGCCTTTTTGCCATAGCATCTGCCTCCATTAGTTCGGGGTTTTGGAAATAGGCTTTAACCGTAATTAAACTGTTTTTGTAAGATGAAATACGATTTTGAATTTGCTTGTATTTATAAATGTCCTTGTCTAGTCCCATCTCCTTGATTATCGATGAAATTAAACGCTGTGAATCCTGGGTATCATAAATTGTATAATTACTTGGGTAACCCAATTTATCACCATCAAAACGAAGTAAACGGGCGAAAATGGAGTGAAATGTTCCCATCCATAAGTTCTTTGCTTCGGAACCTCCGACAATACCGGCGATTCGCTTTTTCATTTCTCTGGCAGCCTTGTTTGTAAAAGTTAGTGCCAGAATATTAAAGGGATCGACACCCTGCGCCATTAAGTGGGCAATTCTAAATGTAAGAACCCTGGTTTTACCTGAACCCGCCCCGGCAATAACCATTAAGGGTCCTTCCTTGTGTAAAACAGGGCCTTTTTGAGCATCATTTAATTCATCCAGAAAGGTATTCAAGTTAAAGGCATTTTATGAGGTGAATTTAGCCATAAATAACCTCATGAAAAAGTTACAAACCAATATTTATGACATTTGACTTCGTATTGTCTGCAATTTGAATATATTTAGAAAATGAATTGAACTACATGTCGAAATACGTATTTATTAAGCTCTCATTATTCCTTCTGATCGGATTTACTTCTATGCATTCACAAACAAAAGAATCGGGACCGGTTATTACAGGATATGGGGAAGTTTGGAACATTGAGAATCCCGACTTTATTACCGATATCACAAAAGAATACAAAGTGGTTTTTGATATTATGAACACTTCCGAATCATCTGACCATCTTAATAAAAGTGTTGAAACTGCCGCACGATTTTTAAATATGCACGCTCAGAGCGGTGTCCCAATTGCAAATCTCAAAGTTGCCCTTGTAGTGCATAATAATGCCTCTAAAGATCTTCTTAGAGGTTCTGAATATAAAAGTCGGTACGGTACAGATAATCCAAACGAAGAACTAATAAAAAAACTCCTGGATGCTGGTGTTGAGATTGTTTTATGCGGTCAATCGTCAGTTGCTCGCAATGTTCCAGTTTCAGAAACCATTGACGGCGTTGAGTTGGCCTTATCTGCTATGACCGCATTAATTCAACTTCAGGACAATGGTTTTCAACTTATAAAGTTTTAATACTTATGAAAAAATTAATACTAATAACAGTACTTCTTTTTGGTAGCATATCCATGGCCCAGGAGCCGAACTTAACCAATGATTATAAGCTTGTTGAAAAAAAGGTTATTGAATGGAGAAGAGAAATACACCAAAATCCGGAATTGTCCAATCGTGAATTCAAGACTGCTGAAAAAATAGCTGCACATTTAAATTCATTGGGCATAGCTGTTCAAACCGGTGTTGCTCACACCGGAGTAGTTGGTATTTTGAAAGGCAACCAACCGGGAAAAGTTGTAGCATTAAGGGCTGATATTGATGCATTACCTGTGACTGAGCGCAACAATCTCGAATTTAAGTCTACCGTTAGTTCAGAATTTCTTGGGGAGCAGGTTGGAGTTATGCATGCATGTGGGCATGACACCCATACCGCAATTTTAATGGGCGTAGCCGAGGTTCTTTCTAAAAATAAGGATAAAATAAAAGGTACTGTGAAGTTTATTTTTCAGCCTGCAGAAGAAGGAGCGCCTCCGGGAGAAGAAGGAGGTGCACTCCTGATGGTAAAAGAAGGTGTATTAAAAAACCCTGATGTGGATGCAATTTTTGGATTGCATATTAAATCTGAAATCCCTGTAGGAGTCATTCGTTATAAATCCGGAGGTACTATGGCAGCTGCCCAACGATTTGTTATCAATGTAAAAGGAAAACAAAGTCATGGTTCACAACCCTGGTTAGGTATAGATCCAATACTTATAAGTGCAAAAATTATAGATGGCCTGCAAACCATTATTAGTCGGGAAGCCGATCTAACCAATGAAGCGGCTGTTATCACCGTTGGTAAAATAAAGAGCGGAGTTCGGTTTAACATTATACCCGAAAGTGCTGAAATGATTGGCACCATCCGGACACTGGATTATGACATGCAAAAAATGATCAATCAAAGAATGGAGGAAATGGTACCTGCTATCGCTAAAGCCTATGGGGGTGATGCTAGCATAGATATACAATCAACCACGGCCATAACCTATAATAATCCCGAACTCGTTATTCAAATGTTACCTACAATGAAACGCGTAGCTGGCCAGGAAAATATTCAAACTCAAAAAGCCATTACCGGTGCCGAAGATTTTTCTTATTTTCAAGAGAAAGTACCTGGTCTTTTCTTTTTCTTAGGCGGCATGACACCAGGATCTAGCGAATCCTTCCCACACCATACCCCTGATTTTCTTATAGACGACAGTGGATTACTGTTAGGAGTAAAAACGCTAACGGAAATGAGTCTGGATTACTTAAATATGTAAGATTGAATGTTTCTCCAGCACTTATACGGATCATTTATTGCAAACATTCTACTTTAGAATACAATTATTTGACAAAGAAAGAATTGGAGAAACTTTAAATGAGTTATTTTTGTCTCGCATTTAATAAGCAAGGTTAAAAATCCTATTTTTTAATTAATCTAAATTTCCTATGAATAGAATTACTTTATTATTACTCCTTTTAGTTTTGACAGGAACTACCCTACAGGCACAAAATAAAAAAGAGCTTATAGCCCAGGTTAACAGTTTGAATGCCGAGTTGGAAAGCACTAAGGCTGAACTTATAGAATCCAAAAAAAATGAAAAAATAAGTGCCGCAAGGGCAGATTCTTTTGAAAGTCAGTTGAAGGGCCTGGAGGAAAACAATGCTACTTTATTACAAAACTTAAATAATTTCACAGCGCAATCCAATAACAAGCTAGACAACCTAAGCAGTGTAATGGAAAGTCTGAGAAAGAAAGAAGCGGAACTGAAATTTATTAACGACGCATTAACCAGTAATGACTCTATTTCACTGCTTGTGCTTACCAAATTGAAGCAAACTTTAGGTGAGAATGCAAATATCAAAGTTGAACGTGGATCCGTTGTGGTAATTATGGATCAAACCACTTTATTTGGAGCCAATTCTAGCAATACAGAATTACAACCAGGAGCTACAGAACCTCTTAATAAAATAGCAGGAATAATTAAAGCAAATCCTGATATGGCGGTTACCCTCGAATTCCACACGGATGATGCCAGCAGCTGGGAAATTATCTATGGACAGGCCGCTTCCGTTACTCCAATTATTGGTAATACTCCCGATGTTAAAGCAGAACGAATTATGGTCTCCAGAAAAACAGACTTAGCCAATTCTCTATATATCATGCTGCACCCCGATTTCGATTTATTCTACCTTAACTTAAGACAAAACATGAAGAAATGAAAGAGGGAATCCTCGGATATTGCAATAATGCAACTTTCCTATTAAGATAAAATGAAGCTATAATTTTTTGAATAATCTAACGTTCTACATCCATAAACCAAACTAAAATACCAAAACATGACTGGGGACGGAATTTTTCAACTCTTCGCATATTTAATGCCCGCCGTGGTAACCGGAGCTGTGGCTTTTTATTTTTTTAGATTACACACCAGAAACGAGGAAGGTCGCAGAAGATTTTTACTTCACAAAGATTCGCAAAAAGATGCCATGCCTATTCGTTTACAAGCCTATGAACGCATGGCGCTTTTTTTGGAACGCATCTCAATACCCAGTTTAGTGGTACGAGTAGCTCCCAAATCTGCAGATAAAAACGCATATGAGCAATTATTAATCCGAAGTATTGAAAACGAATTCGATCACAATTTATCACAACAGATTTATATGAGTGATAATTGTTGGAATATTATAAAGGCTGCCAAAAATGCTACGATTCAATCAATAAGAAAAGCAGGTATGAGCGAATCTGACTCGTCTGACAAGTTGCGTGAAGATATTCTAAATGAAACTATGGATAAACAATCTCCTTCCGCAACAGCTCTTGCTTTTGTGAAAAAGGAAATAGGAGAAATTTGGTAATTTTTTTAAAGTAATATAAATTACTGTTCCGGTTCTAAAGCACTTAATTCAACATTTTTAGTTTTTGCAAATTCATATCCATTTTCCCACCAGGATGTCATTTTCTCCTTTTCGAAGATTAGTGAATTTGTAGTCAATACCGTTGGAGTATAATAAAAATTGATTATTGCATTATTATTATTGGCAACGTATTTTCCAATTCTGATATTCTGACGCTCTATTCTATCTAACATAAACGCAAACATACTTGTTAGAAGGGAAAATGCATTCCTAGAAGGCATCCTGTTAAAATGAGTTACTTCAGTATGTAAAATAATTGCATCTACTTCTGTTGCCCCTCTCATAATGGCCTCTTCAATAGGGACCATACTTCCAAGCCCCCCATCAGCATACTCACAACCTTCTTTTCGTACCAAACTCATAAAAGGTGTATAATTACAAGAAATCCAAATCCATTCACAAAAATCCTCATAACCAAAATCTTTTATGGACTTATACTCCACCGTATTTAAAGATAGATTGGAAACTGTTACAACAATATCCTTGGGCCCGGACTTAAGAATCTCAAATTCCTCGGGGGTTATAGTATTTTTTATAAGTTCCAGAAGATTATGGCTTTCGCCAAAAGTTCTACTACCTCTGTAAAAGTTCTTTAGAACGTTCCAGTGATTGATGCCAATATTGGCCACACCATATTTGTTTTGGATCACAAAAGGACAATTACTGAAGATACTATCCTGATTCACCGAAGTATAAACATCTTTTATTTTTTGAATCTTTTGAAGAGCCAAGTGCGAAATTAACAAGCTACCTGTTGAGGTACCCAGAAACAGGTCGTAATTGTGGTTTAATTCCTGCATAAGGTATTGGGCAACCCCTCCTGCAAAGGCCCCTTTACTTCCACCTCCGGATATGACTAAAGCTCTCATTTTACCTCCAGTTTACTTTGTATATAACGCAATTCTTTTCCCTTTAGTTCTTTAGACAATTTAAGAAATCGCTCTTTTTGTTTGTCGTCTTTTAATAGCCTTTCTATCAAGCTTCTGGCAAAATTTCTGAATTGCCAGGAATGATGAACCGAGGCATTAATTAAATCCAGTAAATTCTGATCTGACAAAGGAAAAACCTCAGCAAGAACAGAGAAGGCATTCTGCCGAACCTCAAAAGAATATTCAGCTGAAGTATACCCGAATAATTCCTCGGTATAATCGGCTTTCTCCACATCATTTAAATAGTCTTTCGTTAATACTGCCAAAAACAACCAAAGCAAACGCACATTTTTATTAGGAAGTCCAATAACTCCCTTCGTTCTTTCTAAATATGCTATTCTATCATTTGGATAGGATATCCACAAACGATAAAGTGCATTTTCAATTGTAATATAACTTTTATCTTGCAATAATGATTCAAATTGTATTTTAAGTCCGGAAGGAATTCTCTCGGTTGTAATACATAATGCCTGCCTTGTCTTCAAGTCCTCCGTGGTGAAGGCATTTTTTAAAAAACTTTCGGACAAAGATTTATGATAGTCCAAAATGATATTTTCTTTTATCCTGGGCGATGAATTGTTGTCCCATACCTTTTTAATTAGTTCTTCATTACTGGTATTACTGGATGTCAATTCCCATTGAAGGTCAAAAAAAGTTTGCAAATCATCCGATGATGACGCAAGTAATGTCTTTACCTCATCAAAAGGAAATTGTGTGCTTTTCAACCAAGTTTGCTCAAATTTAAGTAAGTCCAATCCACTTGCTTTTTGCATCTCTGTGATAAAATCAGATATAGTCACATTAGAATACTGATATTTGTTCAAATACGACTGAATTCCTTCTTTAAATGCCGTATCACCTAGCATGGTTCTAAGTATATGAAGGGCCCAGGCCCCTTTTTCATAAAAGGTCAAACTACTCGCTTTAGGATCCGTTAGCGCTTCTCCTTTTCCCTGGTTGGATAATTTTTGGAGTTGTTTAGCAGATTCATAAAGTTTCCAATAAAAATAATCTTCACCGAACAGCTTTTTTTCTGCCAGCAAGGCATAGTATGTGGCAAATCCTTCATGAAGCCAGTGATGATTCCCATCTTTTTCGGTTACCAGATTCCCAAACCACTGATGAGCCATTTCATGAGCATTCACATTTACATAATTCTTATCCACAAAAGCGATACTGTCTATTACAAACCCATCAGAAAAAATAGTAGTTCCGGTATTCTCCATCCCGGCATATAAAAAATCACGTACAGGTATCTGTTTGTAATTCTGCCACGGATAGGGTATCCCGATTTCATCTGAAAGAAAATCCAAAATTTGGCTGCTATACCTATACGTTGGTTCTTCTTTTAAGCTGTCCCCGGGATAATAATAAAGCTCTAAAGGAATTCCGATCTTAGTTGTAAACTTCTTACTGTTATAGTTCCCAATCGCAAAAGCAAGCAGATAGCTACTCATTGGCTTGTTCATATCAAAGAACCAGGTTCTCAGCGAATCTTTTGTAAGCGTATCCTTTAATCTACCATTTGCAATAATTTCATATTCTTTATCAAAGGTTAGACTAAGATCAAACTCAACTTTCTCATTCATATCATCAAAACTAGGAAGCCAGTGACTAGTATATTTTCCCTGGCCCTGAGTCCATATTTGATTATTATGAGGTATTGAGTCTTCCCATCCTAAAAAGTAAACCGTTTGCTCAGGAATTGTGGAATAAGCCAATGTTAACTTATACGTTTTGTCTGCTTTAAGTTTTTTATAAAAAACTATTTTTTCTTTAGTATTTGCATTTCGTACTTTTTTGCCATTCAATAAAACAGATGAGAAGTCCATGTTTTTGGCATCCAAAAAAACAGAATCCGTCTTATTGAGTACTTTGAACGAATAAGTTACTTTACCATTTATTCTTTTAAAATCTGGATCTGGCAATATATCTATATCCGCTTTAAAAAAATCTACAGAAGGTTGCGGCTGACTAAATACAAAACCCGTAAAAAGAACGAATAAAAGAACATTAATTAAATTCATAATTGTTATTATACAATTGTCAGACCAAAATTAGCATTTTGCGGTATTGCAGTTGTATGCTGTAACCATTATTTTCGCTCCATGAATACAAACTATCTTCAAACCCCTGTTACTTATTTGAAAGGTGTTGGTCCAAACAGGTCCGAAATACTGCACTCGGAGTTAGGGATAGTGACATATCAGGATTTGATTAATCTGTTTCCCAATAGGTATATTGATAAAACAAGGTATTATAAAATTAATGAGTTACAAAGAGGAAATGCAGATGTTCAACTTATTGGGAAAATTATCCATCTTAAAACGGTAGAGCAAAAAAAGGGCAGCCGACTTGTCGCTACATTTATAGATGCTACGGGCGAAATGGAGCTGGTTTGGTTCCGAGGGCAGAAATGGATTCGGGAAAACATTAAACTGAATACCCCTTATGTCATTTTTGGCAGAACTAATTGGTTTAGTGGCAAATTTTCAATGCCTCACCCGGAAATGGAATTACTTTCTGAGCATGAAAAAGGAATAAAGGTGTCTTTGCAACCAATATATCCGTCCACAGAAAAATTAAGCACAAGAGGGATTACGAATAGAGTAATCAGCAAATTAGTACAACAATTATTTATTGAAACAAAGGGAGAATTTAAAGAAACCCTCTCCCCCACCATACTTGAGGAACTCAGGCTGATATCCAAAACTGAGGCTATGTTCAATATCCACTTTCCCAAAGACCTTAAACTATTATCACGAGCACAATTCCGCCTTAAATTTGAAGAATTATTTTACATTCAATTACAGCTCATCTCAAAGAAATTAATTCGAAAACAAAAAATAAAAGGCTATCCCTTTGAAAATGTAGGTAAACTATTTAACAGGTTTTATAAAGACCATTTGCCTTTTGAACTTACCGCTGCTCAAAAGAAAGTCATAAAAGAAATAAGGGCAGATCTTGGCAGCAAAGCTCAAATGAATCGTCTTTTACAAGGGGATGTTGGGTCTGGCAAAACAGTAGTAGCTTTAATGACTATTTTAATAGCACTGGACAATGGTTATCAGGCTTGTTTAATGGCTCCTACTGAAATTTTAGCTAACCAGCATTTCAAAGGTATAAAAGAATTGCTGGGAGATATAGGCGTTAGTGTAGCCCTGCTTACCGGATCCGTTAAAAGAGCTGAGAGAAAACTTATTCATGAGCAGCTCGAAGATGGCTCTCTTCATCTTCTTATTGGCACACATGCCGTACTGGAAGATAAAGTGAAATTTAAAAATCTGGGGTTAGCTATAATTGATGAACAGCACAGGTTTGGTGTTGCTCAAAGATCCAAATTATGGCATAAGAATGAAGTGCCTCCGCACATTTTGGTAATGACAGCTACACCTATTCCAAGGACTTTGGCGATGAGCCTTTACGGTGATCTTGATATTTCAGTAATTGATGAACTGCCCCCGGGTAGAAAAGCTGTGAAGACGGTGCACAGATATGACAAAAACCGACTAAAAGTGTTTCAATTTTTGCGAGATGAAATTAAGAAGGGAAGACAGATATATATTGTTTATCCGCTAATTCAAGAGTCAGAAGCATTAGATTATAAAGATTTGATGGATGGTTATGAGAGTATTGCCCGTGATTTCCCATTACCGGATTATCAGATTTCAATTGTGCACGGTAAGATGAAGCCACAGGACAAAGAGTATGAAATGGAGCGCTTTGTTAAAGGAGAAACTCACATAATGGTGGCTACGACCGTCATTGAAGTGGGTGTAAACATCCCTAATGCATCCGTGATGATTATAGAAAGTGCAGAACGCTTCGGACTATCGCAATTGCACCAATTAAGAGGTCGTGTTGGCCGCGGAGCAGAACAGAGCTATTGTATCCTTATGAGTAGTCATAAATTAACTGCTGAAGCGAAAACCAGACTCGAAACCATGACAAGCACTAATGATGGATTTGAAATTGCAGAAGTAGACCTGAAATTAAGAGGACCGGGTGATTTGATGGGTACCCAGCAAAGTGGTATCTTAAACCTCAAAATTGCCGATATTGTAAAGGACAATGATATCTTAAAAACCGCCAGATATTATGCTATAAAGGTTCTTAATGAAGATCCCGGATTGCAGAAAGAAGATAATAAACAAATCAGATATGCCTATGCCCAATTAATGAAGCACAAGAATATCTGGAATTATATTAGTTAAGAGCCGGAATTCATCCGGCTCTCGATATCACAATCAGGCAGAAAGAATTTTAGTTAATTCCTTCGCCGTTTTCCAGCTTAGTTATATTAGCAGCAATGGCATCCTTATTTTGCTGGTCAGGTGCTCTCTGAGCGGCTATTTTCAAATGCTTCAAAGCGGTCTTATTGTCGCCCATAGCTGAATAAGCTCTGGCTAATCCATAATCAACAGGCCATTGTCCTTTATTCTTTTTTGCATTCATTTTAAAAACTTCGAGCGCTTTTTCTTTCTCTCCCTGTGCAATTAATTGTCGGCCATATCCATGAACCTCCAATATTGTTGCAAGTCCTAGCGCTTCATCCATAACAGCATCTGCTTCCGCTTTTTTTCCCTGCTTGGCAAGGATTTTTGCTTTTGTGCTAAGATTATTGAAGGTTTTTTGACTAAAAAACATTCCTGCTATAGTGGCGTCTATCCACCCAAGCGCCTCATCAAGGTCACCGTCATTATTCAGTGAAAAATTAGCCGCTTGTTCCCAGGTTTGACGATTAAAGCCCGGGGAATTCTGCAGTTTATGTCGAATGTCTGCGAGGACAGTATTAGTTACATCTACTTCAATTTTAAAAGGTATTTGTTTTTTTTCCCAGTTTAGGGAAGCCACCGCCGAATTGGCGTCGACCTGAGAGAAAAGGTAGGTCAATGCCTCAGTATGTGGAATTTCTTTAGTGGTAACTTCAACTCTTAGAGCATCTTCAGAAGGTTCATAAAAATAACTTCCCCAGGCCTCATAGTTTTTTGAAAATATAACTGTCGCCTTATCCCCTTCAGTAATTATCATATGAAGTCCATATTTTCCTGCGCTTATAGGTTTCCCTTCGATCTTAACGTCATTTGTGAATTTAATTACCGTATTCTCATTTGCGCCAGCTCGCCATGGCGATTCTTTTGCCGTACCAAAACCCAGATTGTTCATCCCATAAGGCACTAATTTACCCCATACTTCGCGATCTTTTACAGCTGGCCTTGAATAAGAAATTGAGATATCGGTTATACCTATTCGCTGTGATACTTTTGCCTTCTGACTTCCTCTGGGCAAATCTAATTGCGCATTACCCATAATGCAGAAAAACATAAAGGCAACAAGAAAAAATATAGAACCATTCTTGTAACTTTTTTTCATTAGAGTGTTTTTAATTGTTAATTAAGTTGTTAGATTTCACTAAAGATAGGCATAGTCAATTCTTGTAATCGTTACAGTAATGTTAAACCACAGTAAGGCCATGTTAAACCGTAATTACATTTAAATTCCATTCAATATTTCACATACTGTTAAGAAGATAAAATAGTGCCTCATGTTAACATAAAACTGAAAAGTGGGTCTTTTCAAGTTATATAATTGATTTTCAATAGTTTATATTACTAAATAGTTAATTGAACATCGTAATTTAAAAGCACATTGTTTTACACCCTTTTACTTGTATTTCATACATTTGTTAGCTGTGCTAAAAAACTATTTGTTAGTTATTTAAATATTTTATGAAAAAAACACTATTTGATAAAGTTTGGGACTCACATGTAGTCAAAAAGGTGCAGAATGGACCTGACGTACTTTTTATTGACCGTCATCTTGTTCATGAAGTAACAAGTCCGGTGGCATTTTTGGGCTTAAATAATAGGAATATTAAGGTTTTATATCCGGAACGTACCTTTGCCACAGCAGATCATAATACCCCTACATTAAACCAACATCTGCCTGTTCAGGATCCTCTGTCTGCCAAACAGCTTAGGGCTTTGGAACAAAACGCACAAGAACATCAAATTCCCTATTGGGGGCTAGGTCACGAAAAAAACGGCATTGTCCATGTAATTGGTCCTGAGAATGGAATTACATTACCGGGATCGACAATTGTTTGTGGTGACTCTCATACTTCGACTCATGGCGCTTTTGGTGCCATAGCATTTGGAATTGGGACTTCGGAGGTAGAAATGGTTTTGGCAACCCAATGCATTATGCAGCCTAAACCTAAAAGCATGCGTATTACTATAAATGGCAAATTAAACAATGCGGTTACCCCTAAAGATGTCGCTCTATTTATTATTTCAAAATTGAGCACATCAGGCGCTACTGGATATTTTGTTGAATACGCAGGAGATGTCTTTAAACAGATGTCTATGGAAGGGCGTATGACTGTATGTAATTTAAGCATTGAAATGGGTGCGCGTGGAGGCATGATTGCCCCGGATGACAAAACATTTGAATATATTAAAAATAGGGAGTTTACACCAAAAGGTGAGGCCTGGGATAAGGCAATGAACTACTGGGAAACCTTATATACGGATGACGATTCTGTTTTTGATAATGAAATCAAATTCAATGGGGAAGATATTGAACCAATGATTACTTATGGTACAAATCCGGGTATGGGTATAGGAATATCAGGAGGTATCCCTAATTCTGACGCTATTGAAGGTGGTGCCTCTACTTATAAAAAGTCGCTTCAGTATATGAATTTTGAAGAAGGGGACAATATGCTGGGTAAAGAAATAGATTTTGTTTTCCTTGGAAGTTGTACTAATGGCAGGATTGAGGATTTCAGGGCATTTACGAGTCTGGTCAAAGGAAGACAAAAGGCCGCTAACGTAACTGCTTGGTTGGTTCCAGGCTCACATAAAGTGGAAGACGCTATTAAAAAAGAGGGCTTGCTGGATATTCTGAATAAAGCTGGATTCGAATTAAGAGAACCAGGATGCTCTGCTTGTCTGGCTATGAATGACGATAAAATTCCTGCCGGTAAATATGCTGTGAGTACGTCTAACAGGAATTTTGAGGGAAGACAAGGGCCCGGATCACGAACACTTCTTGCTAGTCCTTTGGTAGCCGCGGCGGCAGCAGTAACGGGAAAGGTTACAGACCCAAGAGAGTTGATGGTTTTTGAAACGGCTTAGTTTTTTATTAATAAATAACGGATACAAATACTAATGGCATACGATAAATTTAAAGTTTTAAGCACTACAGCTGTTCCGCTACCAATAGAAAATGTGGATACGGATCAGATTATCCCTGCAAGATTTCTAAAGGCAACTGAGCGCACGGGTTTTGGTGATAACCTTTTTCGCGATTGGAGATATCAATCTGATAATACTCCCAAAGAACATTTTGTACTGAACAACCCTATTTATAGTGGTAAAATACTGGTTGGAGGTAAAAACTTTGGATCTGGTTCTTCAAGAGAACATGCTGCATGGGCTATCTATGATTATGGTTTCCGGTGTGTTGTAAGTAGTTTTTTTGCCGATATATTTAGAGGTAATTGTATGAATATTGGCGTTTTACCTGTGCAGGTAAGCCCAGACTTTCTAGCAAAAATCTTCGAGGCAATTGAAGCGGATCCAAATACTGAATTTGAAGTCAATCTTCCGGAACAAACTTTTACAATTGAGACAACGGGGGAAAAGGAAAATTTCGAAATAAATGACTACAAAAAGGAAAACTTACTCAACGGGTTTGACGATATTGATTATTTACTAAATATTAAGAGTGAAATTGAATCTTTTGCTAAAGACACACCTCTTTAACTTTTGAGTAAACTAATACTTCATAAGCCATTTTACGTGTAGCATGAATAAGAGGAAGATTGAAATAATGGATACAACACTGAGGGATGGAGAACAAACCTCTGGTGTATCTTTCACTGCAGCAGAAAAGCTTACTCTGGCAAGACTTCTTTTAAATGAATTGAAAGTAGATCGTATAGAAATTGCATCTGCCAGAGTTTCAGAAGGCGAATTTAAATCAGTTCAACAGATAACCGACTGGGCTAAGAGCGTAGGGTATTTGGATCGTATCGAAGTACTAACATTTGTTGATAATGGTCTTTCTCTGCAATGGATGAAAAAGACCGGGGCCAAAGTACAAAACTTATTAACCAAGGGATCTTTGAATCACCTTATGTATCAACTCAAAAAAACACCTGAGGAGCATTTTGCAGATATTGCCAATTTACTAGTCCAGGCAGAAAAGCAAGGAATTACTACTAATATTTACCTTGAAGACTGGAGTAATGGCATGCGGAATTCTCCTGAATATGTTTTTCAATATCTCGACTTTCTTTCTACACAACCTGTTAAAAGAATCCTATTGCCTGATACCTTAGGTATTTTAACGCATGGTGAAACTTATGATTTTATCTCACAAATAGTTACTCGTTATCCGAATATACATTTCGATTTTCATGGCCACAATGATTATGATCTAAGTGTTGCCAATGTTATGGAAGCTCTTAGGGCAGGTTGTCACGGGTTACATCTGACTATTAATGGTATGGGAGAACGCGCTGGAAACGCTCCATTGGCAAGTGTTGTTGCGGTGATAAATGATTTCATGCCTGAAATTGACATTAATGTGGAAGAGTCTTCCCTTTATAAGGTGAGTAAACTCGTATCTACATTTACAGGATTTGGTATTCCGGCAAACAAACCTATTGTTGGTGATAATGTATTTACGCAAACAGCTGGAATACATGCAGATGGAGATAATAAGAAGAATTTATACTTTAATGATTTATTGCCCGAACGTTTTGGCAGAAAACGCAAATATGCCCTGGGCAAGACCTCAGGTAAAGCCAATATTCAAAAAAATCTTCAGGAATTAGGGCTTACACTAACTGAGGAAGAAATTAAAAAAGTTACACAACGTATTATTGAGTTGGGTGACAAAAAGGAGAAAGTTACTAAAGAAGATCTTCCATATATTATTTCAGATGTTTTGGATAGTGAGTCTTACCAACAAAAAACATTTGTCAAATCTTATGTGCTTACACATTCTAAAGGACTTAAGCCTTCAACCACTGTAGCGGTTGAAATAGAAGGCCAGTCTTTCGAAGAAAACGCCCAGGGAGACGGCCAGTTTGACGCCTTCATGAACGCTTTAAGAAAAGTATATCAATCCAAAAAAATGGAACTGCCTATTCTTATTGACTATGCGGTGCGTATACCTCCCGGAAGTAACTCTGATGCCTTATGCGAAACCATTATAACCTGGCGGAACAAGGAGAACGACTTTATTACGCGCGGTCTTGATTCAGATCAAACGGTTTCTGCAATTAAGGCAACTGAAAAAATGCTGAATATCATTTAATGAGTTTTTAAATAGATAAATATTTTCTACTAATTAGATCCCAGAAATAAAATGAAATTAAATATAGCGCTCTTAGCAGGAGATGGAATTGGCCCGGAGGTCATAGATCAGGCAGTAAAAGTATGCAATGTAATTGCGACAAAGTTTAATCATGAAATAAACTGGAGACCGGCATTGACTGGCGCGGCTGCAATTGATGCTGTTGGAGACCCTTATCCGGATGAAACTCATGAAATATGTGCTACTTCCGATGCAGTCTTATTTGGCGCTATCGGCCATCCGAAATATGATAACGATCCTTCGGCAAAAGTGCGCCCGGAGCAAGGTTTATTGCGTATGAGACAAAAGCTGGGATTATTTGCCAATGTCAGGCCTACTTTTACGTTTCCATCTCTAATTGATAAATCGCCATTAAAAAGAGAACGGATTGAAGGTACAGATCTGGTATTTTTAAGAGAGCTTACCGGGGGCATCTATTTTGGAAAACGAGGAAGGGAAGATAACGGAGACACAGCTTTTGATACTTGTACTTATACCCGAAAAGAAGTACAGCGTTTGGCTAAAAAAGGCTTTGAAATGGCTCTAAAACGCTCTAAACGCCTTTGTTGTGTTGATAAGGCCAATGTCCTGGAAACGTCCCGTTTATGGCGCGAAACCGTACAGGCTATGGAAAAAGATTATCCAGATGTGGAGGTTTCCTATGAATTTGTGGATGCTGTGGCTATGCGGCTTGTGCAGTGGCCAAGTGAATATGATGTACTAATTACTGAAAACCTGTTTGGTGATATTCTTACTGATGAGGCTTCTGTTATTTCAGGTTCTATGGGATTAATGCCTTCTGCTTCCATTGGGGAAAGCATCTCGTTATATGAGCCGATTCACGGTTCCTATCCGCAAGCCGCCGGAAAAGATATTGCGAATCCTTTGGCAACAGTATTATCTGCAGCAATGTTATTTGATGGATTTGAATTGAATGATGAAGCCGAAGCAATTCGTGAAGCAGTAAATAAGTCGCTATCGGAAGGTATAGTTACTGAAGACCTTGCCGAAGGTGGAAAAGCTTATAAAACCAGTGAAGTTGGCGATTGGCTTGCCTCTCATATTTAGGAAAAACTAGATCTGATTGTCCAGGACAACTTTTGAATTTCCACAATTATTGTTATAAATATTTAGTTGATATCTATAATAGATAGTCTGTGCTAATAAAGTTGGATAACTTGGTTTCCAATAACTTTTCGAGAATTTCATTATTTAACTCCGTGTCCTTTGAGGCTACAAATGTCCTTATAGAGAACGATCGTAGTGCATCATGAACACTCAATGTCGCAACCGCGGAATCCTTTCTACCCGTAAACGGGTAAACATCGGGTCCTCGCTGACAGGAACTATTCAGATTTACGCGACATACAAGATTCGCCAGGTTATCAATTAAAGGGGCAAGGGTATACACATCACTACCAAATAAACTTACTTGCTGACCGTAGTTAGACTCGGCCATGTCATCTAATGGTTCTTGAATATCTTCAAACGAAAGGATGGGAATCACAGGTCCAAACTGTTCTTCTTCATACACCTTCATATCCTTGGTTACAGGGTAAAGGACTGCAGGCCAGATATAATTATCAGAATGTTTTCCTCCTTTTGCGTTCATAATTTTAGCTCCTTTATCCAAAGCGTCATCAATTAATTCTTGTATATATGCCGGTTTATCCGGTTCTGGCAAAGGTGTTAGAGCTACTCCTTTATCCCATGGATTCCCGAATTTAAGTTCATCTACTTTTTTTGAGAATTTTTCGGTAAACTCGGCAATTATATCCTTGTGCACATATATCACCTTAAGTGCCGTGCAACGCTGGCCATTAAAAGACAAAGCACCCGCCAGACATTCATTTATAGCTAACTCCATATTTGCATCATGTAACACAATAGCAGGGTTTTTTGCTTCCAGCCCCAAGACAAGTCTCAAACGGTTGCTCTTTGGGTGCTGGTTTTGCAATGCATTTGCCGATGAACTATGACCTATTAAAGCCAAGACATCTACTTTACCTGTCTTCATTATTGGACCTGCAATAGCCCGTCCACGGCCGAATAAGACATTGACAACCCCTTTCGGAAAACTTTCTTTAAAAGCATTTATTAATGGCGCAATCAAAAGCACACCTTGCTTGGCAGGTTTAAAAACTGCAGTATTGCCCATGATAATTGCCGGGATAAGCAAACAGAAGGTCTCATTCAAAGGATAATTATAAGGCCCAAGACATAATACTACACCTAAGGGTCCGCGTCTTATATGCGCATAAACACCTCCATTCTTTTCAAATTTCGCTGAATCACGATCCAATTGTTTATAATCTTCAATAGTATCGTATATGTATTCTATGGTTCTGTCGAATTCTTTTTCAGAATCTGGTAAAGTTTTACCTATTTCCCACATTAAATATTTGACTACTTCATCCCTTTTTGTCTCCATAATACGGACAAACTTCTCCATACATTCTATCCGATCTCTAACCTTCATGGTTGGCCATACTCCCTGCCCCTGGTCGTAGGCTTTAACAGCAGCATTTAATGCCTCCAAAGCCTCCCTTTCACCCATGTCCGGAACTGTACCAAGTAAAGTTGGCGCGTAATCAGATGTACTTGAGATAGTCGAGTAAACCTTGGCCGTTGCACCATCCCATTCTTTTAATTCCCCATTTACCAAATAGATCTTTTGATTTATTGGCTCATTAATGCGAAATTCCTCAGGAATTAACGATACGGTTGTTTCCATGGTGTTTTTAGTCTTAAAGGCTTAGAATAATTTTTAAATACGTCTGACTTGCGTTTATTTAAACAATTGGTTTCATCGCAGTCATGGACTCCCGTAACCTGGTCCCAATAATCTCAACGGGATGCTCACGCAGCGCTTTGTTTACTGCGATTAGCTTGGCGTTGTCAACACCATTGTCTTTTCCTTTGTCATATGTCGTGCCTATGACATCAATATCCACTTTTTTCATAAAATCGCCTAATAAAGGTTTACAGGCATGATCAAATAAATAACACCCATATTCTGCGGTATCAGATATTACCCGATTCATTTCAAATAATTTCTTTCTGGCAATAGTATTAGCAATAAGCGGTGTTTCGTGTAAAGACTCATAATAAGCCGATTCACCTATTATTCCGGATTCAGTCATAGACTCATAAGCCAGCTCCACCCCTGCTCTAACCAGGGCAACCATAAGCACCCCATTATCATAATATTCCTGCTCAGATATGGGATCATCACCAGCAGCTGTTTTTTCAAATGCAGTTTCTCCGGTTTCAGCACGCCAGGTCAATAGGTTTTTATCATCATTTGCCCAATCCTCCATCATTGTCTTAGAAAAATGTCCGCTCATAATATCATCCATATGTTTATGGAATAATGGCCTCATTATATCTTTTAGTTCTTCTGATAATTCAAAGGCTTTTATCTTTGCAGGATTGGACAACCGATCCATCATATTGGTGATTCCGCCATATTTTAATCCCTCAGTTACTGTTTCCCAACCGTATTGGATAAGTTTGGAAGCATAGCCCGGGTTAACCCCCTTCTCTATCATTTTATTAAAACAGAGAATGGATCCTGTTTGTAATAAACCACAAAGAATGGTTTGTTCTCCCATTAAATCAGATTTTACTTCCGCAACAAAAGAAGACTCCAAAACACCAGCTCTGTTGCCGCCGGTAGCGACTGCATAAGCCTTAGCCTGTTCATAACCTTTCCCTTCAGGGTCATTATTTGGATGCACAGCGATTAAAGTTGGTACCCCAAAACCTCTTTTGTATTCTTCCCTAACCTCTGAACCGGGACATTTAGGGGCAACCATAATAACAGTTAAATCCTTCCGGATTTGCATCCCTTCCTCCACAATATTAAATCCATGAGAATAAGATAAGGTGGCTCCTTTTTTCATCAACGGCATTACCGCGTTTATGACAGACGTATGTTGCTTGTCCGGAGTTAAATTAATGACAAGATCTGCATCCGGCACCATATTTTCATAGGTTCCTACATTAAACCCATTCTCAGTAGCGTTTATATAAGATTGTCGTTTTTCTTTAATTGCAGCTTCTCTCAATGTGTAAGAAATATCTAATCCGGAATCCCTCATATTTAATCCTTGGTTTAAGCCTTGTGCTCCACAACCCACAATCACAATCTTCTTTGACTTCAATGCCTTTACGCCATCTGTAAATTCGGCAGATTCCATAAACCTGCATTTTCCAAGTTGTAATAATTGATCTCTTAAGGAGAGGGTATTGAAATAATTTGTCATGTTTACTTTTGGTTAGTTTCTAATTATCTAAAAAATTATGATTGATAAAATTCATTTATTAACGAAGTAATGGGCATTTCTGATTTTGAGACCGCAATTCTACCCGAACGCACAAACTGCATAATACCAAAAGGTTCCAGATCATCATGCATTTCATCAATCTCATGCCGTCTGCCTGTTTTTGCCAACACAAAATAATCCCTGGATACTGTTACAATTTTGGATTTACTCTCCGAAATTATATTCTGAATCTGAGGTTCATCAAATAAAAGATGTGAGGCAATTTTGAATAGAGCAGATTCCTGATAAATGGTTTCCTCATCCGTATGATAAAATGCTTTAATAACTTCAATTTGTTTTTCAATCTGTGCTACTATTTTTTGTGTCCAATCTTCTGTAGTATTGATAACAATAGTAAACTTGGATACATGCTCAATTTCTGATTTTGAAACATTTAAACTTTCTATGTTTATATGTCTCTTTAAGAATATACCTGATATCCTATTGAGCAATCCAACATTATTTTCGGAATAGACCGATATGGTAAACCATTTTTTTTCCATGCTAGTTTATTTTAAACGAATATCTGAAACCGATGCCCCGGAAGGGATCATTGGGAAAACATTATCTTCCTTTTCAACGCTCACTTCCAGAAAGAATGGCTCTTTTGATGCCATCATAGCCTGTACAGCCGACTTAAGCTCTTTGCGTTCTTCTACCTTCTTTGCTTCAATACGATATCCTTCAGCTATTTTTACAAAGTCTGGGTTAGTCATTACAGTTGAAGCATATCTGCTTTCAAAAAATAATTCCTGCCACTGCCTTACCATGCCCAAGTGACCATTGTTTAAGACAACAATTTTCACAGGAGTCTTATTCTGAAAAATGGTAGCTAATTCCTGAATTGTCATTTGGAAACCACCATCTCCAATAATAGCAACCACTTCCCTGTCCATTGCCCCCATTTTGGCGCCTATAGCCGCCGGGAGTGCAAATCCCATGGTTCCCAAACCTCCTGAAGTAATATTACTTTTAGTTTGTTTGAACTTGGCATACCTGCATGCGATCATTTGATGCTGACCTACATCGGTCACTATAACCGCTTTATTTTCTGAAGCCAGATTTATTTCCTCAATTACTTCACCCATAGTAAGCCCGGGTTTGGTTGGGTAAAGATCATTTTTGATCACAGCTTCATATTCCTCTTCATAACACTTTTTGAACTTATTATGCCACGCATCATGGTTATTTTCTTTTATTAATGGCAGCAATAAATCAAGTGATTCTCTTGCATTACCTAAAATAGCCACATCTGCTTTCACATTTTTATCGATCTCGGCGGGGTCTATTTCAAAGTGAATGACTTTAGCTTGTTTTGCATAGGTCTCAAGACTTCCCGTAACCCTGTCATCAAAGCGCATTCCTATTGCTATAAGAACATCGCATTCATTGGTGAGTACATTAGGGCCGTAGTTTCCATGCATTCCAACCATTCCTACATTTAAAGGGTGATCTGTGTCCATGGCAGATAAACCCAAAATGGTCCATGCAGCCGGGATACCGGCTTTTTCAACCAATGCGCGAAGCTGCTCCTCTGCTTTTCCAAGAATTACACCATGACCGAAAACTATATAAGGTTTTTTTGCATTATTAATTAGTTCCGCTGCAGATTCAATTTTTGCAATCTCAGGCTTTGGGCTAGGCTTGTAACTTCTCACTCCAATACAGCGACTGTAACTAAAATCAAACTCTTCAAATTGCGCGTTCTTTGTAATATCAATTAATACAGGACCTGGTCGACCCGATTTTGCTATAAAGAAGGCCTTTGCCATAATTTCAGGAATCTCAGAAGCTTTTGTAATCTGATAATTCCATTTGGTAACCGGGGTAGATATTCCAATTATATCGGTTTCCTGAAATGCATCGGACCCAAGCAGATGCCTAGGCACTTGGCCTGTAATGCAAATCATTGGAGTAGAATCTATCTGCGCATCTGCAAGACCCGTAACTAAATTTGTTGCTCCGGGGCCAGAAGTTGCTATTGCAACACCCACTTTTCCTGTAACACGGGCAAAACCCTGTGCTGCATGTGTAGCCCCTTGTTCGTGCCTGGTAAGCACATGGTGAAGTCTATCCTGAAATTTATACAACTCATCATATACAGGCATAATAGCACCACCCGGATAACCATATATTAAATTCACATCTTCTGCGAGAAGACAATGGATAATTGCTTCAGCACCGCTAATTCTAATCGAAGCCTCATTGTGCGTCTTCGGTTTTTTTTCCTTTAATGTTTGCATACGCATTACCTTTTATTAAATGCTATAATTTTATTAGCCTTCTCTTTATCAAAATTGGTTTGACAACTTAAAACTCATCAGTTACACAACCCTGGGAGGCCGATGAAACTGTTTTCGCATATTTATATAAGCTCCCCTTATTCACTTTAAGTGCCGGTTGCACCCATTTTGACTTTCTTTCACTAATTTCTTTATCTGTTAAATTTACTGAAATACTATTTTTTTCGGCATCAATGGTAATGATATCTCCGTCTTCCAACAAAGCAATGCTGCCACCATCCTGAGCCTCAGGTGAAATATGGCCAACTACAAAACCATGGGTTCCGCCTGAAAAACGGCCGTCGGTTATCAATGCAACTTCTTTTCCAAGTCCAGCTCCCATAATTGCGGCAGTTGGTTTCAACATTTCCGGCATGCCTGGGCCCCCTTTAGGTCCTTCATACCTTATAACCACCACGTCTCCTTTTTTTACCAATCCTTTTCCTATTCCATCATTTGCCTTAAACTCATCATCAAAAACTTTTGCCGGTCCTGTAAAATAAAGTCCTTCTTTACCTGTAATTTTGGCTACGGCTCCATCTTTTGCCAAATTCCCATAAAGAATACGTAAGTGTCCCGTTTCCTTGATTGGATCTTGTAGCGATTTAACTACTTTCTGACCCGGTTTCAAACCTGGTAAATCTGCTAAATTCTCAGCAATTGTTTTACCTGTAACGGTTAAGCAGTCGCCATGCAGCATGCCATTTTCAAGCATAAATTTCATTACGGCAGGAGTACCTCCCACACGATGAATATCTTCCATCAAATATTTTCCACTAGGCTTTAAGTCGGCCAGAAAAGGAGTAGTATCACTTATTTTTTGAAAATCATCCAGGGTAAAATCAATTTCCGCAGCTTTCGCAATTGCCAGGAAATGCAATACCGCATTTGTGGAACCTCCCATAACTGTTATTAACCGAATTGCATTTTCAAATGACTTTCGTGTAATAATATCACTCGGTTTAATATCGTGCTCTATTAAATGCCACAATGCCTTGCCTGAGTTAATACAATCCTGGTGTTTTTCCTTGCCAATGGCAGGATTCGAAGAGTTATAGGGTAATGCCATACCTAAAGCTTCTATTGCGGAGGCCATAGTATTAGCAGTGTACATACCACCACAGGCACCTGCCCCGGGACATGCATTTTGAATGACACTTTTAAAATCCTTATCATTCATAGTCCCGGCAACTTTCTCTCCCCAGGCTTCAAATGCAGAAACAATATCGAGTTTTTTATCCTTAAAACAACCTGAAGCGATGGTACCTCCATAAACCAAAATAGAAGGTCTGTCTAAACGGATCATGGCCATCAAGGCCCCCGGCATATTTTTATCACAACCGACAACAGTCGCCAGGCCATCATAATTCATTGCCTGAACCACTGTTTCCATTGAATCGGCTATAATATCTCTTGAGGGTAATGAGTAGCGCATTCCGTATGTTCCCATAGAAATTCCATCACTAACTCCAATAGTATTAAATACAAGTCCTACTAAATTGTTTTGTTGAACTCCTTGCTTTACTTCCTGTGCAAGATCATTCAAATGCATATTACATGGATTTCCCTCATAGCCGGTACTCCCAATTCCAATAAAAGGTTTTTTTAAATCCTCCTCATTTAATCCAAGCGCATATAACATAGCCTGGGCAGCAGGTTGAGTTGGATCTTGTGTTACATTTTTACTGTATTTGTTCAATTCCATTAAAAAGGTTCTCGTTAATTATTAATAGCTCTTAATTGCTATAGCATTCAAAGATAATTGTTTAAAAAAGTTGATGATTTTAACAATTAATACTGGTTCAAATTCAATAAAACATTTATTTGATTAGTTCATTGATTTTCAAATATATAAGGACCCTACATATCCCATATTCAATAAATGGTGAAGTATGCCAAAGACGTTATTTTTAGATTAGATTTTATGTACGTACAAATATTTGTTTGTAAAAATGTATAATCCTTTCTTTGCGGTATGAGATATAATACATACTTATGGTAGTAGAAAAAACAGTCACTGAAGCTATAACCTACAGAAGGTCAGTACGAATTTATAAACAAGAAGAAGAAATTGATACCAAGGTCGTAAGGAAATGCCTTGAAAATGCAGTTTTGGCGCCTACAAGTAGTAATTTACAATTATGGGAATTTTATCATATTACTTGTAAAGCTGTCCAAAAGAAGATAAGTGCTGCATGTTTTGACCAACCTGCTGCCAAAACAGCTAAACAATTGGTCGTAATTGTGGCAAGAAAGAATCTTTGGAATAAAAGAGCAAAAGCGAATCTTAATTTTTTAAAGAAAAGTTTTGGCGATAAGCCGGTAGAAGCATACGACAGCAGGGAAAAATTTGCCATATCTTATTACAAAAAGATTATACCTTCTTTATATATTGACTTTTTAGGTATTTTAGGATGGATACGTTTTTTAGCTTTCAACCTTTTAGGATTCTTCAAACCCGTTTACAGACAGCTTCGAAACTCTGATATGCGAATCGTTGCCCATAAAAGTGCCGCATTGGCCGCACAGAACTTTATGATCTCTATGGCAGCTGTCGGTTATGACACTTGTCCTATGGAAGGATCAGATACCTTGCGCATAAAAAGAATTTTAGATTTACCAAGAGGTAGTGAAATCAATATGGTAGTTGCATGTGGTGTGCGAGATCCGAAAGGTATATATGGTTCACGCTTCCGGATTCCTTTTCAAGAAGTGTATAAAGAAATTTAGTGTCTTAGAGGGTGAAGAGAAACCTTATCGCCAAATTTCTTTTGCGATAAAAGCGCTATTGATTTAGTATCCAATTGAAGCACCCGGGGATATCCGCCGGTTGTTTGCCCATCACGCATAAGCATGATTAATTTTCCGGCAGGAGTCAATTGAACAGTTCCAGGCAGGGTCGCAGAAGTTAGCATCCTGTGAGAATTTGCTCCTATCAATTCTTCAAGCTGATATGCCATCCGATTATTTTCCTTGGCAATGGTAAACTTATTAGTAAATAATAACTTTAATTGATCTTCCTTTAATATATTATATTCAGGACCTTTAAAAACAATCAATTCATGTTCCTTATGCCAGGCTTCCGGTTTTATATGACTTATTTTTGGGGAATATTCTGTATACTCTTCAATGGGTATTTCCATTCGTTCTTTAATACAATTCAGATCAGTTATTGGTTTGTAAAATGACCTGCTAGTTAATTTAACTTCGGTGAGGAATCCTCCTTTAACAGCCAGATAACTTCTGAAACCATTAATTAGTTTTCCAAAAGATAATACATCACCTTGATTGGCTTTGTGTACTTCATAGGAATTAACTGGAATTCCATTTAAATTCGGGGACATTTCAGCTCCCGTAATAGCGAAAAAACTCGAAGTATGAAATTCTAGCTTAGGACCTGTCATCGTTATTTCCATTACAGCATCCGTTTCCTCATTCTCTAATAAAGAATTGGCTATAGAGGCGGAATAATTATCCATACATCCAGATACTGGCACTCCTTTTTCACGGTATCCATATCTCCCTGTATCCTGAATTGTGGTAAAAAACCCCGGATGAATTACTTTAAGCATCTATCTTGATTTTATCGAGGTTATATATTCCAACCTCTGTCTCTATTTTATGTAAATCATATTCTGCACGGCTAATAGCATAGAATTGAATCTGATCTCCAACACTTACAAAGCAGGGGTTTTCAAGATTCACATTAAAAAGAGATATCGGACAGTTTCCAATAATATTCCATCCCCCAGGAGAATCTTGTGGATATATACCGGTTTGTTTGTCTGCAAGACCAACAGAGCCTTTAAATACCTGTAGCCTGGGCATAGATTTTCTAGGGGTTTCCAATTCTTTGGGCAAACCTCCTAAATACATAAATCCAGGTAAAAATCCAATGCCGTAAACAGTGTAAATGTGATGCGTATGTGCCTTAATAACATCTTTGATACTAATACCTAAAATTTTGGAAACTTCTTCCAGATCAATACCAAATTCAAGGTCGTAACAAACGGGCAGTTTCCATAAATAACGTTGAGGATGACCGCTGGTCTTCCTGTTCTTATAGCATTCCAGCAGCTGAAATTTGATTTTAGAAAATTCTATTCTATTCTCGCGGTTAATCAGGGTAAGAGAGTTGTAAGCCGGGACTAGCTCCCAATTAACAGCGTCTTTAAAAACCAATTTGAAACTTTCAGCAAAATCCAGGATATCATAAAGGATAGCTTCTGAAACCTCATTTGGCCATTCTATTAAAATTGCATGTTCTCCAAAAGGTCTAATTGATATGGGATAGGAACTCACTTTTTTAGAAAAATATGCTGTTTAGGCAATTCGTCCGAAAGATACATTAATATTTGTAAAGCTGTAGCGGTATCACCATGAATACAATAAGTGTCTGCCCAAATTGGCATTTGAACTCCATTCAAGGTATATACCTTGTTATTTATAACCATTGATACAATGTGATCCAATACCTTTTTTGGCTCTTCTATCATGGCCAGTGGTGAGTGTCTAGAAACAAGACTTAAGTCCTCATTGTAATTTCGATCACCAAAAGCTTCAAGTGATATTTTATATCCTTGTTTGCGAGCTTCTTCTTCTATAACTGAACCATAAGGCAGGTAAAATAAAACATGGTCCTTATACTCGCGAATGCTTTCCAAATACATAATAGATAAATCCAAATCACAAGCAATATCATTATATAGAGCTCCGTGTGCCTTAATATGATGTAGTTGTATTTCGGCCTTGTTTAAAACAACTTCTAATGCTTTAATTTGTTTCTGAATACTTTCTTTGAGACGCCCCTTTTCTATTTTCATTGATTTGCGGCCAAAGTTATCTCTATCCGGATATGAAGGGTGTGCACCCACTTTAATTCCAAACTTTTGTGCCAACTGAACTATTTCAGACATAGTATTGATATCTCCTGCATGACCGCCACAAGCTATATTACATGAACTAATATGCGGAAAAAGGGCACTTTCATTACCTATACCTTCTCCTACATCACAGTTAATATCTATAAACACTTTGTTGATCATATTAATCCAAAAACACTGAAAATACTTTTAGCCCCAAGAACTATTACTAAAATAATGATAATAATTGCAGGGACATTCTGCCAAATGGAATTCTTGAAGTCTCCCAGAACTGACGATTTATTTACTATCCAAATCAAAATTATTGCAATAATTGGCAACAGCAGCCCATTGGCGACCTGTGCAAATTGTATGATTACTATTGGCCTGATTCCAAAAGAGAGTGAGATCACCCCAATAAAAAGCACAACCATCCAAACAATCCTAAACCGGACATCCGTTACTTTAGTATTCCATCCAAAACAGCTGTTAGCCACATAGGCCGCTGCTAAAGGGGCAGTAATAGCTGAGGTAATCCCTGCTGCAAAAAGACCAATTCCCATTAAATATTTGGCGCTTTTACCGTATAATGGTTCTAGTCCTTTGGCCAGATCCAATGCATCCTTAACTTCTGTTGAATTAATTGCTGCTGCTGAAATAATAATGGCGATAGAAACAAGGCCTCCTACTCCAATGGATAATAAGGTATCTCTTCGGACACTTTTAAGATCGTCTGAAGAATTCCATTTTTCCTTTATTAATGATGCGTGTAGAAATAAATTATATGGAACTACTGTAGTACCTACCAAAGCAATTATATTAAATATGCTGTTGTTTGGAATAGAGGGAATAAATAAGCCCCTTAAAATTTCCCTTATATCTGGTTTGGTAAAAAGGGCGGTTAATACAAACGAAACACTCATAATCAACACGAGTGAAATAAATACCTTTTCCAGGGTTTTATAAGATCCTAAATACAACAACATAAAGGCAACAAAACCAATAATCCATGGATATAGCGGGGCATAATTAGAGCCGAATAAGACTTGCAAACCCAAGGTTGCTCCACTTATATTCCCTGCCTCGTACGCCGTATTACCAATTACTATTGCGCTTAGTATAATACCCATAACAAGGTAATGCAGCCACGGAATGACTAACTGTTCCCCTATGACCTCTGCAAGTCCTTTCTGTGTAATAACCCCGACTCTGGCAGACATTTCCTGCAGGATAATCGTGGCAATAATGGAAAGTAACATAGCCCAAAGCAATGCATATCCAAATCCAACACCGGCAATTGTACAAGCAGTTATTGTACCCGGACCTATAAATGCAGCAGCAACTAATACCCCTGGGCCTAATTTCTTGAACATTTAATTGTAATAAGTTAAAGATGGAGGAGTAAATATAGACTCTTTAAAGAATAATAGAGCTCCGGAATCTAATATTAGTTCAAAAAAAATTAACATAATAAGTGCAGTTCATCTAAAATATTGCAGTTCGTCTAAAAGTGAGTTGCCATACATCGATAAAATATAATATTCCAAAAAACTCTGGGTTATAACTATCCCAAATTAAAATATTACCTACTTAAGAATGACATGTTTAGATTGTAAAAAAGAGCTAAGTTATTTGGATCATAAAACGTCTATGGAATTTTATGATGTAGAATTGTGTTCCAAACATAAAGAGCGTATGGACAGACTCATCAGTCAAAATAACACCCCAATTGAGGCTATAAAGCTTTACTATGGGCTTAAGAAAGCCGGAGCTCATCCAATGTTAGAATGGTGGGACGGTAAAAAATCAGTAGACATTGCTTTTTCAAGGGTGAAATTAAATATAGAAATCGATTCTGAATATCAAATGCTTACTCATGAACAGGCAATGAACGATCTGGAAGAAACCATGCACTCATTTCAAGATGGATTCACAACCTTAAGAATTCCTAGTACACTTATTAAGTATTATTTAAATGAAACAGTAAATAATATTTTAGGGATAAAGGAAGGTTTAAGGGCCAATATTAAAGTAATCTAATTGCGTTTTAACAAAACCCCGGAAATTATGGAAGCTAATAATTCATATACAGAAAGATCCTATAAGTTGAGTAAACTTATCCTTTTTCTACTGACTTTTGCAGCATTTGCAATTGTGGTTAACATTAATCCCGTGTTTTCACGTTACCTCTTTGGTTTACCAATAATCCTCTCAGGTATTTTAGGTGTAGTTGGCACAATCATCCTTTATAAAGGTCGTAATGAACCTATTAATGAAAAGAAGATCATTGCTATTACAGTTAATTCGGCAATGGTAATTCTCATTGTAACTATTTTTATTTCAAATACCCTTTTTTAAAATACAGTGCTGTTTATTCTAAAGTCAGAAATTAGTAGTTTGCTGGTAATACGCCTATTTACAATAATTTAGTCTGCTAAAGTTTGAATGGTTTCTCTCTTTTGTTTGAGATTTAATCAGTTTGAATTATTTATTCCCAAAAGGTTAATTAAATAACCAAACTTATTCTTCAATTATTCTTTGTAACTTATTTTTCATAATTTCAGAACATGAAAAATATAGATAGAAGGCATTGGTTAAAAACAGTTGGTTTAACCGGCAGTTTCGCTTTATTAGGCGGATTAGAAAGTATGGCACTGGATTTCCCGCTGCGGACTAATTCAGCGGATTCTATGGTATTACTTAATGCCAATGAGAATCCCTATGGCCCTTCCGAAAGGGTTAGAAAAATACTTACAAAATCGTTTGATGAAGCATGTAGATACCCGTTTCGAAGTTTATCCGGTTTAGTTGAAATGATTGCCTTAAAAGAAGGTGTTACCAAGGATCATGTAGTTGTGACCG
The DNA here is from genome assembly GCF_049669105.1 of Eudoraea sp. Taxonomy (NCBI): domain Bacteria; kingdom Pseudomonadati; phylum Bacteroidota; class Flavobacteriia; order Flavobacteriales; family Flavobacteriaceae; genus Eudoraea; species Eudoraea sp. The sequence goes on along the minus strand of NZ_JBATKE010000203.1, from coordinate 3,173 downwards.
GAGGCTCTACAGAAGGCTTAAAGGCGGCCGGCCTTGTCTACGGACTGGGTGGTGGCGAGATTATTTCTGCAGACCCTACTTTTCAAGCCATGTTGCGGTATGCAGAAACATTTAAAGCAAAAGTACATCGAGTTCCTATAAATGAAGCCATGGGGCATGACTTGCCTGCAATGGCCGAAAAAATAAACAAGAATACCAGGCTTATTTTTATTTGCAATCCAAATAATCCAACCGGTACTCTATTGAATAAATCAAGTTTACTGGATTTCTGTAAATCCTATGAAAAAGATGCCGTAATATTTAGTGATGAAGCCTACTACGATTTTATTACAGAACCCGAATATCCTTCAATGGTAGAGTTGGTTAAAGAAGGAAAAAATATTATTGTCTCTAAAACATTTTCAAAAGTTTATGGTCTAGCCGGATTAAGAGTTGGTTATTTAATTGCAAAGCCGGAGATTGCCCTTAATTTGAAATCAGCTGTAATGGCAAATACCAATATTCTCGCTATTGAAGCAGCAAAGGAAGCCTTGAGAGATAATGAATTTTACAAATTTAGTGTTATGCAAAATTTTAAGGCAAAATCACTGATCTACCGGCACCTCGATGATTTAGGTTTGGATTATGTAAAGTCGCATACCAATTTTGTCTTTTTCAAAACCGGTAGGCCAATTCAAACTGTGATCAATGAGATGAAGAAGCATAATGTTCTGATTGGGCGTCCTTTTCCACCTTTAAACAATTGGGCACGTATTAGTACTGGAAGATTAGAGGATATGGAGACATTTGGCCAAGCTTTAAAGCAAGTAATGAGTTAAAACAATTGGTCATACCCTTCATTCTGGGCATGAAAATTCATTTAAACACATTTTGACAGAAGATTCCAGAACACATAATGAAAACACCTACATAAAAGCTCAGGTTTTCTAAAGAAATACGAAGCGTATTTAGGTGAATTCGTTTATGGCGGGATGGATGGTTGTGTAACTACTTTTGCTGTTGTAGCAGGCTCTGTAGGTGCGGGTCTTGATAGTGCGATAATAATTATTCTTGGATTTGCAAATTTACTGGCAGATGGGTTCGCTATGTCTGTTGGAGCTTACTTATCTAATAAAACAAAAAAGATAACTACAACAAGCACAAACAAATAGAGTATTGGGAAGTTGATAATCTTCCTGAATTGGAAAAAGAAGAAATTAGGGTAATATATGTGGAACAGGGTTTTGAAGGCGAACTTTTAGAAGAAGTGGTCAATGTTATAACAAGTGACAAAGACCGATGGGTAAACGTAATGATGAAAGAGGAATTAGTAATGTTTGATGAAGATAAATCTCCGATAATAATTGGTGGCGTTACTTATTTGTCCTTTATCGTCATAGGGATAATTCCTCTATTGGTCTATGTGACAGATTACATCTATCCCATTAATAACGATCTTTTCCTTCTTTCATCCATATTAACGGGAATTGGTTTTATCATAATTGGCTGGCTGAAAGCTTTTGTAAATCAGACGGCCTTTTGGAAGGGAATACTCGAAACATTATTATTAGGAAGTAGTGCTGCAATAGCAGCCTATTTTATTGGAGATTTCCTCGAGAGCATAATTATTATTTGAAAAGATTTAAGTTTATTCATAGTCGTAAAATACCCGTTTTCAACGAATATTTGTGCCTAAAATCGGATTTCCTGCGCTAAAAAGGAGGAAAAGTATTACTATAGATCTCTTAATATTTATTAATATAACCCCTATCTAATGAAAAAAAGAGCTACACTTTCCTTTATCCTTTATGGCTTTTTTGTTTTTTGTTTCTTTTGGTCGGTTTATATTTTTCTTTTTAAGTTTTCATAAAAAGAGATTTGAATCTTTATTAATTCTAAATTGATCCTGTGAATCTCAACTAATATTTATTAGATATTATATTCACAATCCCTTGTTCAATTAGTGACCAGATAGTATAACATCCACACTTTTTAACCAGACAACTAGTAATTATTAGTTTAAGGTATCCAATCTCTGTTTTTAATTATATTAGCTTAAAGAAGACATTATATTGTTAAAAAGAAACATATTAAAGTCGTGCTTTTTGTTATAGAATGCATTCATTTTATAAACCTATTCTAAGCTTAATCTTTTTTGCTATGTCAGATAAATTGATAGTCAACTTCACTCCTACGGGGATGATCCCTACAAAAAAAATGACTCCTCACGTACCTGTCAGTGTATCGGAGATAATAGACGATGTACATCGGGCAACCGAAGCGGGGATTACAATGGTTCACTTGCACGCACGGGATGAAATCACTGAAGAACCCAATTATAAAAAAGAAATTTATGGCGAAATAATTAATGGTATCAGAAAATTTGATCCTTTTCTTGTGATTTGTGTTTCATTAAGTGGTAGAAATTTTAAAGAACTGAAACAACGGGCAGATGCCCTGCACCTGGAAGGTGATCTGAAACCAGATATGGGTAGTTTAACCTTGAGCTCCCTGAATTTTAATAAAGTCGCCAGCATGAATTCCCCTGAAATGATACAAAATTTAGCGGCCATAATGAAGGAAAAGGGAATTGTTCCCGAATTGGAAGCATTTGATATTGGGATGGTAAATTTTTCGAAGTATCTGATAAAAAAAGGCCTGCTTGAACCACCGTATTACTTTAATCTTCTTCTTGGTAACATTGCCTGTTCGCAAGCAAATTTATTGCACACAGGGATTATGATTCAGGACCTTCCGGAAAACTCACTTTGGAGTTTGGCAGGAATTGGGAATGCACAACTTAAAATGAATTCATTATCAATAGCTATTGGCGGTGGAGTCAGAGTGGGTCTAGAAGATAACATCTGGCTTGATTCAGAAAGAACAAAGTTGGCTAGAAATATCGAATTAATTGAAAGAATACATACCATTGCGAAAGCAAATGGAAGGGAACTTATGTCCTCCAAGGAGTTCAGAACGCTTATGAATATGGAGCCCGGAAATGGAAGTTATGGGCGTAAATAGAAATATAATCCATTGCATTAATGGAGGTAAATAAAGATAGGTTTTATAAGATAAAGTGGTTTTGGAATATTCTTAAGAACGGCCTTTTTCTTTTTGGGATAAGGAATCAACTAGCGAGATTTGGTTTCGATGTTGACCCGTTTTATTGGGTATTGGAAGGGTCTCAGGAT
>NZ_JBATKE010000202.1:0-2420 GCF_049669105.1 Eudoraea sp. | reverse complement strand
AATAAGCTTCCCGGGCTGCTATTTAATGTAAGGTTTTTAACATGCACAACTGCGTTAACGGTATTTTCTGCAGCAATAGTGAAATCAACTTCGTTAATACCATTTCCTTTATAAGACACAGGTTTATTACTAGTAGTTAATAATGGAATCTCTGATTTGTCCGTGACTACCGCATAATTTATTTTTTCAAAAAACATCTTATACGAAACAAGGGTTATTGCACCAGCGAAAACAGCAACTAATAATAGGCTTCCAAATCTTTTCATAGGTAAATGATCTTTTAAATTGCCTTGTAAAAATACTTGATTTTTAATCTAAATATTTCCATTTAACGACTTTTTAACTCATTTAAATTGCTCAAATAAAGTCATATCTTTGTTACTTGCATTCGGCTATGACAGTTACATTTTATAAATATCAAGGCACGGGTAACGATTTTATCATGATTGATAATCGGATTGGAAAATTTCCCAAAGCTGACAAGAAATTAATTTCATTTCTCTGTGACAGACGTTTCGGTATCGGTGCAGATGGATTAATCTTGTTGGAAGAAGATAATTCATTGGATTTTAAGATGGTATATTATAATTCTGATGGAAATCCCGGCAGCATGTGCGGCAATGGTGGAAGATGTATTGTGGCTTTTGCCCAATTCCTGGGCATAGTTGCTAAAAATGCAGAATTTAATGCGGCAGATGGTTTGCACCGTGCCACCATTGATGATGGAATTATTAGCTTACATATGCAAAATGTGCCAGAAATTATGGCAAAACCTAATTGTCTTTTTTTAAATACCGGTTCACCCCATCATGTTCAGATGGTTTCCAATTTAGACACTTATAATGTAGTTGAAGAAGGAGCAAAGCTACGATATGGAATTTATGGAGAAGGGGGGAGCAATATAAATTTTGTTGAACAAACTTCAGACAATGATTTTTCGGTACGAACTTATGAGAGGGGTGTGGAAAATGAAACCTTGTCCTGCGGAACAGGGGTCACTGCCGTTGCATTGGGAATGCATTATTGGGGTAAGACAAATAGTGAGAAGTTAAATATTTTAACTAAGGGTGGAGATTTATCAATTAGATTTAACAAAGGCTCGGAGGGATATACAAATATACGGCTGGATGGTCCGGCTAAACAGGTATTTAAAGGAACAATAGAGATTTGATTTTAAAGGGAAAACAAACCAAATTACGGGCATTGGAACCTGGAGATTTGGAATTTTTATACGAACTGGAAAATAATTCCGATATCTGGGAAATTAGTGGCACTGTAACACCATATTCCAGACATGTACTCAAATTGTATCTGGATAATGCACACAGAGATATTTATGAAGTAAAACAGTTACGTCTTGCTATCTGCAACGAACAGAACAAAGTAATCGGGTTAATCGATCTATTTGATTTTGATCCCAAACACAGAAGAGCGGGAATTGGGATTGTAATTCTGGATGAGTCGGAACGCAATAATGGTTACGGTTCCGAAGCGGTCTCTTTATTATGTGATTATGCTTTTACTGTGCTGAATTTAAACCAGCTATATGCAAATGTAGGTGAAGAGAATGAGGCGAGTATACAACTATTCAAAAAGATGGGGTTTGAGCTCGCAGGAGTTAAAAAGGACTGGGTCCTGGTAGGAGGAAAATTTAAGAATGAATTACTTTTTCAAAAGTTTGGCCAATAATGTATATAAAAAAAATTTTATTGATCATAGTGCTTCTTGGCCTGATTGTCGGAGGAGCCTTTGCCTATTTAATATATAATGCTCTTTTTTCGCCTAATACAGCCTTTAATAATAAGGAAGCTTATATTTATATTCCAACGGGCAGCTCATATGATGAGTTAAAGAGTCTGGTTATACCGCTTTTATCTGATATAGAGACGTTCGAAGCGGTTGCAAAACGGAAAAATTATATTGACCATATAAAACCGGGAAAATATATTTTAAAGAAAGGAATGAACAACAATGAGATTGTTAATTCTTTAAGAAGTAATAATATTCCAGTCAATGTCTCTTTCAATAATCAGGAAACTTTGGAAAAATTGGCGGGAAGAATTTCTACCCAAATTGAGGCAGATAGTATTTCTTTATTAAAAGCTTTCACCGACACTGGATTTCTGCAAGAGAATGGATTGACAGCAGATGCAGGGCTATCAATTTATATTCCTAACAGCTATGAATTTTTTTGGAATACGTCCGCGACGGATTTTCGTGTTAGAATGCGGAAGGAATATCTTCGTTTTTGGAATGACGACAGACTAAAGAAAGCAGAAGTATTGAATTTGACGCAAGAACAAGTAATTGCCCTTGCTTCAATTGTTCAAAAGGAAACTGCCAAGGTTGATGAGAGACCAAGGGTTGCGGGATTATATCTCAATAGGCTGAAAAAGAATATGTTACTTCAGGCAGACCCT
>NZ_JBATKE010000201.1:0-4450 GCF_049669105.1 Eudoraea sp. | reverse complement strand
ATGTAGTAACAGACAGCCCTATCATTTATGATGCTATCGTTGAAGTAGGCGGGAATGCTATTATGAGTAAGGAAGAGCATGAATGTGGCAGTGATAGAATAGCGGAGGCCGTGAGCGACATGGAAGTGGATATTATTGTGAATATACAAGGTGATGAACCTTTTACTGACAAGGAAAGTTTAGTTAGTATGTTAAAAGTATTTGAAAAGGATTTGAACGAAGAAATTGATTTAGCTTCTCTAATGACAAAAATCACAGATTCAGAGGAAATTAATAATCCTAATATTGTTAAGGTCATTGTCGATAACAGAAATTTCGCACTTTACTTTTCGAGATCGACTATCCCTTATCTGAGGTCTACAGATATGGAAATAGACTATTTTAAACATAAAGGGGTTTATGCTTTCAGAAAAAGAGCACTTATGGATTTTAGAAGTTTACCTATGCTAACTCTTGAAGCTGCAGAGAAAATTGAAGCCATACGATATTTAGAGTATGGAAAAAAAATAAAAATGGTGGAAACTGAAGCAAATGGAATAGAAATTGACACTCCTGAAGATCTTGAAAAAGCTAAAGAGGTATGGAATTAGATTTTAGCAATATCAAAGTGGTTGGTTTCGATGCTGATGATACCCTCTGGGTAAATGAAACCTATTTCCGCGAAGCGGAAGAAAAATTTGCGGATCTTCTTGAAAATTATGAAACCAAGAATAAGGTGGATCAGGAGCTTTTTAAAACGGAAATGAACAACCTTGAGTTGTATGGTTATGGGATAAAAGGTTTTATGCTTTCTATGATAGAATCTGCCATGGAATTATCAAATAATCATATTCCTCCACAGACACTAAATGAAATATTGAATCTTGGAAAGGAAATGATAGCCAAGCCTGTTGAACTTTTACAGGGCGTGGAAGAAGTATTGCAAAAATTGTCCAGGAAATATCGGTTGATTGTTCTTACAAAAGGAGATCTCTTAGATCAGGAGAGAAAATTGGAAAGATCCGGACTTACAAAATATTTTCATCATGTTGAGGTATTAAGTGACAAGAAGGAAGAGAATTATAAAAATCTACTGGACCATCTGGAGATTAATACTAACGAATTTTTAATGATAGGAAATTCACTGAAATCAGACGTAATACCTATTTTGAATATAGGTGCCAAAGCAATACATGTGCCATTTCATACAACCTGGGCCCATGAACAGGTTCCTATGGAGGAACAGACGAATAACCACCTAACATTAAACACGATATCCGATATTCTTAAATACCTTAATTAAAATTATGAAACAAGACAAAGAAATTCCATTAAAGGAAGCTGCTAAAATTACAAAAGGGCCATACAGAAATTTTCCAATGGTACCGCGTGTTGTCTTTGGACCAGGTAGTTTTGACCAATTAGGTGAAATATTAGGTCCCCATAGAAGCAGTCCTGATGCTCCTGTTATTTTCCTTGTAGATGATGTTTTCACTAACTCGGCCTTAATAGAAAGAATTCCTGTTCAATTCAATGACAGGACTATTCTTATTTCTGCGGACAAAGAACCAAAAACAGGACAGGTCGATGCATTGGTTAGTCAGATAAAAGAAGATTTTAAAGAGTTACCTTCAGCGGTAGTCGGCATTGGGGGGGGTACTTTATTGGATTTAGCAAAAGCTGTTGCCATCATGTTAAACAACGAAGGTTCTTCGGCGAAGTATCAGGGTTGGGATTTGGTACATAATCCTGCGGTCTATCATGTTGGGATACCTACTATTAGTGGTACGGGGGCTGAGGTTTCCAGAACAACAGTTTTACTTGGCCCTGAGAAGAAACTGGGCATTAATTCCGATTTCACCCCCTTTGATCAGGTTGTCCTGGATCCTGATCTGCTTCAGGGAGTTCCAAAAGAACAATGGTTCTATACCGGAATGGATTGTTATATACATTGTATAGAATCACTAAATGGGACTTATTTGAATGCATTTAGTCAAAGTTATGGTGAAAAAGCGCTGGAGTTATGTGAAGAAGTTTTTTTAAGTGATATTTCAGCTTCTGAATCCAGAGATAAATTAATGATGGCTTCATGGCACGGAGGTATGAGCATTGCCTATTCTCAGGTAGGTGTTGCTCATGCAATGAGTTATGGACTTTCTTACTTACTGGGAACCAGGCATGGTATTGGAAATTGTCTTGTTTTTCAGCATTTAGGAGAGTTTTATCCTGAAGGGGTGGCTATGTTTAAAAAAATGATGAAAAAGCATGATATTCAGCTTCCGAAAGGAATTTGCGAACATTTAACTGATGAGCAATATAATACGATGATAAAAGTGTCATTGGGTATGGTACCGCTTTGGGAAAATGCTTTAGGCAAAGACTGGGCTAAATATATAACTCCGGAAAAATTAAAATCTATTTACCAGAAAATATAATCTTAAAGGAGCATCAACTTTTTACAGAATTGCCATTTTAGGCATATTTGTACATATTGATTTAAAAGGTTTTGAGCCTAAACATTATTGGAAATCCCTCACACTATTTTATGCACAAACTGGCGAAATTTATTTATTTTAAAATATTAAAGTGGCAACTGGTGGGGACTTTTCCGGATTTGGATAAATGTGTTGTAATTGTTGTTCCTCATACCAGTTGGGTGGATTTTTTTCTGGGCTTATTGGTAAGGAGGATATTTAATGAAGAAATAAATTATATTGGAAAGGATAGTTTGTTCAGGCCGCCGTTTGGGTGGTATTTCAGATGGATGGGAGGTGCTCCTATAAATCGCAGTAAAAGCCAAAACAAAGTAGCAGCCATTGCCAAAATATTTGATGAGCGCAAAAAATTTAGATTAGCACTGGCACCAGAAGGTACCCGAAAAAAGGTAGCTGATTGGAAAACCGGGTTTTATTATATCGCCAAAACTGCTCAAGTCCCAATTGTTATGGTGGCCTTTGATTTTGGCAAAAAACAAGTCAAGGTTTCAGAGCCTCAATTCCCCACAGATAACATGGAAGCCGACCTAGTAAAATACAAAGAATTTTATAAAGGAGTCATCGGCAAAATTCCTGAATACAGTTTTTAAACCCTTACAAAGGTAAATCCTATACTTGCAGTTTCAAAAGTTCCATCGTTGTCAAAATCATATTCTCCAGATTCAAAACCCCCATTAATGGTAAATGTGCTGGCGGTAAGTGTTGCCCCATAAGTATCCCAGTCTCCCGGATAAGCAGCCCATTCGATAGCAAAATAATATTTTCCTTCCCATTTTTCCCAGAACATTTCCCCACTTACTGTGTATGAAGGCCTGTCTGACGGATCAATGGTTAAGGTAAACCTACCACTGCTTTGGACGGACATGGATACGGATCCGCCTTCGTCAATGATATTTACAGACATCATATTACCGTCATTAAAAGTAGCCGAAGTAGCTTCCCAATTGCCGGCCAATTCACTTATTTCAAAAGAGCCTCCTTCTTTGACTAAAGCATCTGTATCGTCGTCACCAGAGCAGGAAAGTAATAAAAATGCGAACAAAGGGACATATAAAAATACTTTGCTTAGTGTTTTCATAATATTAGATTTAAAGGGTTATCAATAATTTAAATTCCGGTTAAAGTAAAATGAGGTATTAGTCTCAATATTAACCTTAACCGATTATAAAATTATTAAGGACACTAATGAATTGAAATGATATGCATCATCCCTTTAAAAATTATTTGATAAACAATAAATCCAATACAGTTTGTATGATTAATGCTTTCTTTAAAAAAAAGTATGAATATTAATGGATAAGTGTCGAAACCTATTATGAGCTATATCTAAAAGATTGTAAGCATATATCGAAATTTATTCCTGCATGGTATGATAAACATTTTGTACATCATCATCTTCCTCAATTTTCTCCAATAGTTTTTCAACATCTTCTGCTTCCTCAGGAGAGAGCTCCTTGGTAATTTGCGGGATTCGTTCGAATCCGGAAGACAGAATTTCAATATTTCGTGATTCCAATTCCTTCTGTATGGCTCCAAAGCTTTCAAAAGGGGCGTATATCAAAATGCCGTCTTCATCCATAAAAACTTCTTCAGCACCAAAATCTATCATATCTAATTCTATTTCTTCCGGATCTATTCCCTCGGAATTGATGCGAAAATTACAAGTATGATCAAACATAAACTCAACAGAACCGGAGGTCCCCAGACTTCCATTGCATTTATTGAAATAGCTACGAACATTAGCCACAGTCCTTGTATTATTATCTGTTGCGGTTTCTATTAAAATAGCTATTCCATGGGGAGCATACCCTTCAAACAAAACCTCCTTAAAATCGCCTAGCGACTTATCTGATGCCCTTTTTATGGCTCTTTCGATATTGTCTTTGGGCATATTTACAGACTTGGCATTCTGAATTACCGCTCTTAACCGTGAATTGGAATCAGGATCGGGGCCACCTTCCTTTACAGCCATGACG
>NZ_JBATKE010000200.1:0-3869 GCF_049669105.1 Eudoraea sp. | reverse complement strand
ATTAAAAGTTACTCACCAAACCAAAACTAAACAATGAATTCAAAATTCCATCTTGCCCTCCCTTGCATCAATATTAAAGAAACTAGGAAATTTTACCTGGAAATCCTTAAGGCAGAAAGAGGAAGATCGGGAGAGAATTGGCTGGATATAAATCTTTATGGAAATCAATTGACTTTTACCCAGGCAGGAAATTTTAATTTTGACTTTAAAAGTTACCGATTTAGTGATCATGTACTTCCCTCATTCCACTTTGGAGTAATAGTTAATGCAGAGGTCTGGAAGAATTTGTATGGCAGATTGTCAGAAATGGATCTTGAAATAACAACAGAAGCTACTTTTTTGAAAGATAGGACAGGGGAACATTTGTCTTTTTTTGTACGGGACCCAAATGATTATATGGTGGAGTTCAAAAGTTTTATGAGGGAAGGTGAGATTTTTGCAACTGATTATTAGTAACTAGTAGCTTGCAAATTAGTTGACAGTGGCTAGTTATTCCATCTTTTGAAATAACCCATGCAGAAATAATTTAACCTTAAGCTCATCATAGTTCCTGGCTGTACAATAGTTACTTAAATTTAAAAATAGATATCCTTAAAGATGAATATCTCCTTTTCCCAATTAAAAATGTTTTTTGTTTTTGCTTTACTTTCTATAGCATTTAGCAATTCACAGACTCTGACCGGATACGACTTGTGGTTGGAATACTCTGAAATAAGAGAGCCAACAACATTATCGGAGTATCAAAAGTTCACAAATTCTATATTTTTCTCAGGAGGCAATAGCATTCTTCTAAATGCGCAAAAAGAACTTGTCAAGGGTCTGAATGCGATGCTGGGACGAGAATCCGATGTTCAGGATTCCCCAAATTTATTGAATACCATGTGGGTGGCTAAGAAAGATGGTCTTAACCAGGAGTTACAGAGTGCACTAAAAGGCTATTTTGAACAGATTGGCAAAGAAGGATTTATTATTAAATCTGTGTCAGTAAATGGAAAGAATATTTTATTGATTTCAGCGAACGAAGATATAGGGATACTTTACGGCGTATTTAAATTTTTGCAATTGATGAAAATGCAAAAATCACTCGAGGGGGTTAATCTCATAGAAGCACCAAAAATTGAATTAAGAATGCTTAATCATTGGGACAACCTTGACCGCACCATAGAACGCGGATATGCCGGGTTTTCGCTTTGGAACTGGCAGAAACTTCCAAAATATATAGACCAGCGCTATAAAGACTATGCACGGGCTAATGCCTCAATAGGTATTAATGCCACTGTATTAACTAATGTAAATGCAAATGCCCTGGTATTAACTTCTGCTTATTTAGAAAAGGTGGCTGCTTTAGCTGATGTTTTTAGGCCGTATGGGATAAAAGTATATTTAACGGCCAGGTTTTCTGCTCCCATTGAAATAGGAGGATTAAATACTGCAGACCCTTTGGATAAGGACGTAATTGAATGGTGGAATAATAAAGTGACAGAGGTTTATAAATATATCCCGGACTTTGGTGGTTTTTTGGTTAAGGCCAATTCTGAAGGACAACCCGGTCCACAGAATTATGGAAGAACCCATGTAGATGGGGCAAATATGCTGGCAACTGCATTAAAACCATTTGATGGATTGGTAATTTGGAGAGCCTTTGTGTATTCTGAAACGGATGCAACAGACAGGGCAAAACAAGCCTTTACAGAATTTGTGCCCTATGATGGTAATTTCCTGGAGAATGTTTTGGTTCAGGTAAAGAACGGGCCAATTGATTTTCAACCGAGAGAGCCTTTTCATCCGATGTTTGGAGCTATGCCCAATACACCACTGGTTATGGAGTTCCAAATTACCCAGGAATATCTTGGTTTTAGTTCCCATCTGGTATTTCTTCCTAAACTGTACGAAGAAGTGTTAGATGCTGAGACCTATCGAAAAGGCAAAAATAGCACAGTGGCTAAAGTTATCGATGGATCGTTATTCAATAAAAAAATATCCGGAATGGCCGGAGTGGCAAATATTGGGACAGATATGAATTGGACTGGGCATCCATTTGCGCAGGCTAACTGGTATGGATATGGACGTTTGGCATGGGATCCTTACCTGAGTTCTGAAAACATTGCCGAAGAGTGGTTGCGTTTAACCTATTCCAATAATTCAGAATTTGTTAAGCCCGTTAAAAGCCTAATGATCGCTTCCAGGGAAGCCGTTGTTAACTATATGACCCCAATGGGTTTACACCATTTGATGGATACAGGTCATCATTACGGTCCGGGTCCATGGGTGGGCGATTTAAGCAGGCCTGAGTGGAATCCTACTTATTATCACAATGCCGATAAGAATGGTATTGGATTTGATCGTACCCCTTCAGGAAGCAATGCTACAACTCAGTATGCTCCTGAGATTGCCAAAATTTTTAATGACCCGGAAACTTGTCCGGAAGAATACCTCTTGTGGTTTCATCATTTACCCTGGGATTATAAGCTAAAGAATGGAGGAATATTATGGGATGCAATTGCTTTAAAATATCAAAAAGGTGTTGACCAGGTAGAAGAAATGATGAACATCTGGAAGCAAGCAAAAACTTATATTTCTGATGATCAATACAATGAAGTAAGGATGCTTCTCGAAATTCAGCTTCAGGAGGCAAAATGGTGGAGGAATGCAAGCCTTCTCTATTTTCAGACATTTTCGGGAAGAGAATTGCCACTTGGAGTGGGAAGACCGGAGGAAAACCTGGAGTATTACAAATCCTTAAAATTCCCTTATGCCCCTGGAAATTAGTACTCAAGGATATTTATTAAGGTTTTTTTGATTAACTTTCATCAGTCTGTTAAGAAAATAACTTAAGGACCTTGATAAATAATATCAATAACTTTTAATTACTGAATAATGTAACTAAAACCAATTTATGGATCCTTCGAAATTTAGAATCTTAAGTGTGCATTTGCTGGCTGCAATCCTACTTTTTGGATGCAAGGACAAAACAACAAGCAAAATAGCAGAATCTTCCAAAGATGAGCTTCCCGAAGATACTGTCTCAATCATCAGAGTCAACCCTTTGCCGTTAATTTCAGATATCTATACTGCTGATCCATCGGCACATGTATTTGAAGGGAAATTGTACATCTATCCTTCCCACGATTTTGAATCGGGTGTTCCGGAAGATGATTTAGGGAGTCATTTTGATATGAACGACTATCATGTATTCTCGATGGATAGTATAGGAGGTAATGTTACAGATCATGGCGTTGCTTTGCACATTAAAGACGTTCCGTGGGCAGGAAGGCAGATGTGGGCCCCTGATGCGGCAGAAAAAAATGGTATCTATTATTTCTATTTCCCTGTAAAGGATAAATCAGATATATTTAAAATTGGCGTAGCCACAAGTGAAAATCCTTTTGGGCCATTTAATGCAAAAGAGCAGCCTATTGAAGGAAGTTTTAGTATGGATCCTGCTGTTTTTGAAGATACCGATGGTGTCTATTATATGTATTTTGGTGGTATTTGGGGTGGACAGTTACAGCGATGGTCCAGCGGAACTTATAAGAGTGAAGATGTTTACCCGGCTGAAGACCAGATGGCGTTAACTCCTAAAATTGCAAAGTTGACAGATGACATGCTGGCTTTTGCAGAAACTCCCGCAGATATACAAATACTTGACAAAAATGGAAGTCCAATACTGGCAGGTGATAATGAACGACGTTTCTTTGAAGCTGCATGGGTTCATAAGTACAATGGAAAGTATTATTTATCCTATTCAACAGGTGACACTCATAATATCGCATATGGTATTGGTGATAATCCTTACGGTCCTTTTACCTACCAGGGAGTCATTTTGAAGCCCGTATTAGGCTGGACCAACCATCATTCCATAGTTGAGT
>NZ_JBATKE010000199.1:0-18444 GCF_049669105.1 Eudoraea sp. | reverse complement strand
CTTTAGCTGCCTTAGTAGCGCATATGGATGTGAGCAGTAGGGTAATATTTTCTGAGGAGCAATTGGCGATCTTCAGAGATAGCCTCTATACTATCTGGGAATCTAAAAATGCAAGAGAATTTAATGCCTCTAAGGAGTATGGAATGCAGGTTGCCGAGCATATTGCAAAATGGATGAATGGCGACAATTATAATCAAACACGGACAATGCCTAAGTTTACAGTTGATACGGATGACCCCTCAAGATGGCAACCCACCCCGCCGGCTTATATGGATGGGATAGAGCCGCATTGGAATAAGATACGCCCTTTTGTGATAGATTCGGCAAACCAGTTTATACCTACGCCGCCGCCGCCTTTTTCTATGGAAGAAGGTTCTGAATTTTATAAAGAAGTAAAGGAAGTATATGATATTAGTGTGGAAATCACTGATAAGGGAGATGCCTCTGAAGAAATTGCCATTGCACAGTTCTGGGATTGTAATCCATATGTATCAGTAACACGAGGTCATTTGATGTTTGCTACAAAAAAAATTAGCCCCGGTGCACATTGGATAGGCATTACTAAAATTGCCGCCAAAAAAACAAATAGTGATTTTAACAAAACCGTTTATGCCTATACCAAAACATCCATGGCTATAGCTGATGCCTTTATTAGTTGCTGGGATGAAAAGTACAGAAGTAACCTTATCAGGCCTGAAACTTTGATCAACGAACATATTGACGAAAACTGGAAGCCTGTATTGCAAACCCCTCCATTTCCTGAGTACACCAGCGGGCATAGTGTAGTTTCCGGAGCGGCTGCAACTGCACTTACGGAAATTTTTGGTGATAATTTTGATTTTGCCGATGATACCGAAGTGGCCTACGGTTTGCCTGTCAGAAGTTTTAATTCATTTAATGAAGCCGCAGATGAAGCAGCTATAAGCAGAATGTACGGAGGAATTCATTACAGGAAAGCCGTTGCGGTTGGCGTAAAACAAGGAAGAGATTTGGGCAAGTTCGTTTTGGAAAACCTTACAATGACCAATTAGGTATATGAAAAAAGTCATTCTTGTTTTAGTGCCAATTTTAATTGTTGGCCTTGTGTGGTATTTGTTTATAAAACCCTATGATTACCTGGTGACTTTTAAAGTCAGGACGTTTCCCGGTACCATTAATCAATCACTAAAAATTTGGAATTCTACTCTAAAAGATGCTCAATTAGTAAATCAGGTAGGTTTTACACACCTGGAACAAAATATAAAATTCAACGATTCTACTTATTTATATCAATGGGATATTATTCCACTAACGGACTCTACTTCAAAGATAAAGGTTTATGTAAAGGATCTTGATCATAGTTTTAAAAACAAAATTGCAATTCCATTTTTCAATACAGATTTTGAAAAGAGAACCATAAGTACGGTTAAAGATTTTAATGAAAAACTGAATGAACATATAGCTAAATTCAGGGTTAAAATAGCCGGTAAGAATGAATTACCAGCTACTTATTGTGCCTATGTATCTGTGAAGACCACTCAATTTGGAAAAGCACAGGGTATGATGAACAATTATCCTCTACTAAATACTATCCTTGCTAATAACGGGATTGAGTTAAATGGAAGACCATTTTTAGAGGTCACACAATGGGACATGGAAACAGACAGTATACAATTTGATTTTTGTTATCCGATTATTAAATCCGATTCATTGCCACAACATCCGGATCTGAAGTATAAACAGTTCAATTCAAGAGATGCTCTTATGGCCGTTTATAATGGCAATTATATAACTTCCGACAGAGCCTGGTATGCTCTTTTGGATTATGCCGATAAAAATGACATTAAAGTTACCGGTCTGCCTGTAGAAGTTTTTCATAATAACCCTAATATGGGTGATGATGCCCTTAATTGGAAAGCTGAGATTTATTTTCCTTTAATAAATGTAGATGACTAGATATGTAGCCATCTTAATATTTAGCTTTTTGACAAGTTGTGCCAACTATGGCCAACTTACTTACATCACTAAACTCCCTAAAAAACTGGATGAAAATTCAGGAATGGCAATCGGAAAAGATTCAACCATATGGTTTGTCAATGACGGTGGTAACGAAGACAAAATATATCAGATAAACACCAAGGGTAAGATCCTAAAGGAACTTGAAGTAAAAAATGCTAAAAACAAGGATTGGGAAGATATGGCCCAGGATAAAAATGGTAATGTTTATATAGCTGATACAGGGAATAACGCAAATAAGAGGAAGGACCTGGTTATATATAAAATTCCAGATCCCGGTAAAGAAAAAGGAGACAAGATTGAAGCAGAACAAATAGAATTCAATTTTCCAGATCAAAAAAAATTCCCTCCTAAAAAAAGCAAATTGATATACGACACGGAGGCGATTTTTTATGCTAAAGACAGTCTCTATCTTATCACGAAAAACAGATCTCAACCCTTTAATGGAAAGGCCCTGATATACAGAATTCCTGCGAAAAAAGGGAACTATAAAGCCAATTACCTCGGAGAATTCATCCCCTGTACAGATACTTCTAGCTGTAAAATAACAGCCGCGGATATTTCCCCGGACGGTAAAACTATCGCGCTGCTGGGCTACGGTAAATTATGGCTATTCACTAATTTTGATCTTTCAAATTTTTTCGAAGGGGATCTAAAAACAATTGACCTGGGTATTAGCACACAACTGGAATCCATTTCTTTCTTAAATAATAAAACATTGCTATTTTCGGATGAGCAATTAAATAAAACGGGGCGAAACCTATATTCATTAAGGTTCTAAGGATCATTGCTGTTTTTTTAACTATGTAGATTATTGGGCTTTAACCAATTTTATTTATATCTTGACCTTCTATAAATGTTAAAAAATAGTTTTTCTATGAAAACTTCACACGCACTCAAAATACCCATTTTTACCCTATTTCTGTCATTAATTATTTCTTCAACAACCTATTCTCAAGCCGGGTGGAATCCTGAGTTAGAAAACGACTGTAAAGAGGCAATTTCTGAAATGAAGAAGGATGCACCCAAACTTGATACCTATTTTTCAAAGGCTTATGGATATGCTATATTTCCAAAAATCACCAAAGCCGGCTTAGGATTTGGAGGAGCCGGAGGGAAAGGCATAGTATATCAAGGAGGTAAAGCTACGGGAGAATCAAAACTTGGACAAGCTTCCTTTGGGCTTCAGGCCGGAGGTCAGCAGTATAGTGAATTAATATTCTTTGAAGACAAAGGGGCTTACGACCGTTTTACCGGAGGTAAGTTTAAATTTGACGCTCAAGCTTCTGCTGTAGCCATTACAGAAGGTGCCGCTGCCGTGGCTCCATACCAGGATGGTGTGGCCATTTTTACCCGAGTTCAAGGAGGTTTGATGTATGAGGCCTCTGTAGGTGGGCAAAAGTTTACTTTCGAACCTCGTTAAAACTTGACTTCAGGTTGTCAAAATACCTTAAAACGATCTGTTTAATTTAATTAGAAATTCTTTTACAAAACTTTATTAAAATTAAAGATGTAGAAGAATTTCTAATTAATATATATGAAAAATAAATTTTTTTAATACTACTCTTTAATGTGTGGAGTGGTTACTCTTAAGTCCTTATTGCAGCAGTTTTTGGAGATAAACTAAATTCACCGGATTTGGAGTTTGGTCTTGAAGAAGGATATAACTGGTCTGACATTTCAGACCTAAAGAATGGAAAAAGTCTTTCCGAATTCAACCCGGGCTTTTACTTTGACATCTGGTTAAAAAACCATTGGCATCTATATACCGGAGTATTGGTAAAAGGCAGAATGGATGCCTCAGATTAAGCACAGAGGATCTCTCACTTCTAGGAATTACTTTGCAGGATGAAGAAGGCACTTATAGCCAAAAAACTAGCTATTTTTGATTATAAAATATAATATCTGTTATTCAATTTTTAATATGTTTATTTTTGTAATCGTTAAGTCGAAATTAATGCCCTAAATGGCGGACAACAAAAATTATACGCGTATCTAACGAATTCTGTATTGATCATTGAATCCTAAAAAATCATCTAAACCCAATTTTCTATGACTCGAATTAAAATAGTTTTATGCATTACTGGTCTTTTTATATTCTCCAATATAAAGGCACAGGAGCTCAGCAAAGAAGAAAGAAAAGTTGAAATATTTTCTTCTGAAGAAAAGGACAATCTTCAACTTTGGTTCCAGGATGAAGTAAAAAGAATGGACCTCAACGAGGAGGAAATGAGCCAATACAGCAGTATTATTGTTTACTATGTAGCCAAGATCGCGAGGTTGGATGATAAGGATAAAGAGTATTCAGAGGAGAGATTCAAAAAAGAATTAAACAGTTTATTAGCCAAGCAGGATAAAGAGTTAGAAGATTTACTCACTCCGGAGCAATTTGAAATACATAAAGAAATTTATAGTGAATTTCTAAGGTCGGCCTATAGAAGATGGGGAATAACAAATGACTAATATGGAATTACCATTGAAAAAACTCAGTGTTGTATTCCTTTTTTGGTCAATTCCTTTTTTAGTGATGTCTCAAGTCTTGGTTTCCTATAACAAAGCTGCCAAAGTAGACTTCAAAAAATACAAAACCTATCAGGTATATGGTCTTAATGTTACAACTATCCCGGAATTTGAACCAAAAAAGGAGAGCCTAAATTTTTTAATTACAAAGATTGACGAACAAATGTCTGCCAGGGGGTGCCAAAAAGTGAAAGAGAATCCGGATCTAATCCTCAACATTGGAGTTGTTATCTCTGCAGAACAAAAGACAAGGCAAACCGATATTAGAGATGCTCCAAGATATATGGGAGAGCGAAATTACCATTGGGAATCACAAGAAATTGTTGTTCAAAACTATAACGAAGGGACCGTGATCCTGGATGTTGTAGAAAGTGAGAATAATAAACTAATTTGGCAGGCAGTGTCCAAAGGAATGATTTCAGCCTCAATTGATACAAACTTGAGTAGAATTACAAAAGCGGTTAAAAAAATGTTTAACAAATATCCTGTTAAAGCAAACAAGTAACTGTGCTCTTCCAATAACCCATGGCGATAAAAAAACTATTATTCCTGAGAAACATTTTGATAGGATGCTTTATACTGTATCTGCAGCAAGGCTTTACACAGGACATTGAGCCCAGAAGATGGACTTCTATTCCGCTTGGAATTAATGTTGTGGGAGCGGGCTATGTATATTCTAATGGGCAGGTTAAATTTGATCCCGTATTAGAATTATCCGATGTTACACTAGAAGCAAACAGTTTTGCCATTTCTTATGTCCGCCCGTTTAGAATAGCCAATAAGCTAGCGCGGGTAGATGTTGTGGTTCCTTTTTCCATTGATCACTGGGAAGGCTTGCTAAGTGGTGAACCGGCCAGCACAAACAGAGATGGTTTCATGGATCCGTGGGCAAGGGTATCCGTAAATCTCATAGGCCCACCGGCAGGAGGGCCAAAGGAGGTAAAAGCATATTACCAAGAAAATCCTGTAAATACTACATTTGGGGTTTCTATAGAAGTACGACTGCCCTTTGGGGAATATTTTGAGGAAAAACTCATTAACATTGGAAATAATCGATTTGTTTTCCGGCCTCAGGCGGGTGTTGTCCATCGCTGGGGCCTATGGTCGTATGAATTTACCGGATCTTTAGCAATATTTACACGTAATGCGGATTTTTTTAATGGAAATACACGGAGTCAGAACCCCACTCTTGGCCTGCAAAGCCATCTTATAAGACAATTTAAGAGTCGTATATGGGTCTCATTAAGTGCTGCTTATAACCAGGGTGGCGCCTCAATCATAAATGATGAGTCTAAAAATGACCAACGTGTTAATTTCTTTGCTGCGGCCTCAACCGGATATACATTTGCAGGAAACCAGGGCATAAAGCTTACCTATATTCACTCGCAGGCACTCAAGGATGTGGGGGCAAATTTAAATAGTTTTGCACTTAGCTGGTCAATGACTTTTCGCTAATATTTTAGGTGTTAATATTAAATTTCTAATTTAAACTAAAAACAAGACCTCCCGAAAAAGCCCCCATAACGGTTGTTCCGGAGGCATACACTGCACCGCCAAATCCATTTACATATAGGCCACCCCATGAAACTGGAAACATAAGATCTCCTTGTATTTTGATACCAATTACATCACTTAAGTTAAAAATAACACCTCCCTTTAGTGCAAAAGAAAATTCTGTAGTAGAGGCCAAATCTCTTGTTGTTATCGCAAGATTTTCATTCTTTGGCGTAAAAATAGTTACTCCCGCACTTAAGCCAAAAAAAGGCGTTAAATCACTTGATGAATCAAAATACCTGGAACTACCAATGTGAATCCAATCCATTGACAGATCAGACAAACGGTCTTCTGATGGACTAATAAGTATATCCCTTATTAATAATTCTGTATTCATTTTCATATAAGTAAGTTCTAACATTGTCCCATAACCTACTTCGAAACCTGCTATTCCCCTAAAAAACCCGCCATCAGAGGCTTTAAGATAATTAGATCCGTAATTTAATTTAGTTCCCAATTGATACCCATAATCTACGGATAAATCAATGTCTTGTGCATTACTTTGAAAAAAGAAACCCGTGAATAATAGTAATATTAGGGGTAGGCGATAGTTTGTTAATAGAGTCATTTTCAATTTATTTGAATTGATTTAACTTTTTTTGCAGGGTTTGTGCCCCAATAAATGAGGGCAAATATATGGTAATTTTTTCTTTTCCCGATTGAACAGATTTACTTGAAACTTAACTAATTTTATGAGTAAAATTCTAAATACTCTTAAAGGGTAATTTTCTTCCATTCATAGTGAATAAAAAAGGGAAATCCTAGTATTTATAGGCTTTTTGGTTTACTTTTATAATGAATTCTAAGGGGACTTCCGGGTAAGATTGTATATATTTTAAGTAAATTGAAATTATTAATCCAAAGGGCCTGACTTATTTTAAAACAATGCAGAAATTCACCGTATTTTCTAAGCGCCTAGTACTAATATTCCTGATATTCAACGCTTGCCCAATCTTCCCTCAAGATATCGTTTCTGCAGACAGTACGGACGCCACTTTAACCCCTTTCCGAAAAGGACGTTGGCTAACCTCCCTATCCGGAAGCATTAGTAGTAGCCGAAATCAATTAAGCTCAACAAATGATAAAATAATCTCCAATGAATTTGGAATAAACCTGTCAACGGGTAAATTCTTTAAAGACAGATGGCTTTTTGGAGTTACTTTTCAAGCCATCAAGGAGGAAGCGAAAGGAGAATTAAATATCGTGGGTGAGTCTTTATATATAGGTCCCCAATTTGCCAGGTATTTTTCTAAAAATAAAGATGGTTCACTATTTTTGAATGTTTCCCCTGGCTTTGTTCTTTATCGTAGTCTGGCCACCATAAATGATATCCCCGATTATAGAGAGGAATCTGATGGAGATGGATTTGGTACTCTGATCAGTTTAGGATATTCCTATGTTATTAGAGATTTAATTTCATTTAATATTGGTTTTAATCTTCAATATTACTGGATTAACGCCGATACGATTAACGAAACAGGGGGGGCAGTTAACACAGAAAATATTACCATTAGTAATATTTCATTTACTTTCGGATTTGGTGTAATTCTTGACGATTTTTTCTTCTGATGAAAAAGTATATTTTATACACAAGCTTGCTTATCGTTTTCCTGTCCTCGACAGTTTTTGCCCAGCGCAATAATGAAGACGGATTTATTCAATCCGATACCATAAGAAAGGGAAAAAGTCTTCAGTTTGTGGCATTACCTATTATTTTTTATACGCCTGAAACGAAGTTCGGATTTGGAGGAGGGGGTCAGCTATTCTTTCTTAAGAATATTAATGAATACAATCAACGATTGTCTAATATTTTTTTTAGTGCAATCTACACTTCCGAGAAACAATTTATATTTGAAGCTACTCCTCAAATCTATCTGGGACATGGAGATTATTTTATTGATATGTTTTATACTTATCGCGTTTTTCCAAATTCCTTTTGGGGTATTGGACCTTCAACTCCAGAGAGCAATAAAGAATCTTATAACCAAACTACGAATAAATTTGATATCAATCTTTTAAAAAGATTACCCCCGAATCTAAATTTTGGATTGTCCGTTAACTATGCGAATTATCAGATTACCGAAGTACTGGAAGGTGGTATTTTAGATACCCAGGCGGTCCCAGGTAGTGATGGTGCAAAAATCATTGGACTGGGTGCCATATTTAATTTAGACTCCCGAGATGATATTGGCGCCCCCCAGGCTGGTAATTATCTTAGTTTAGCCGCACGTTTTTCAAGTGAACTCTTTGGGGCATCACATGCATTTAATAAATTTATTTTAGATTTAAGAACGTATCAACCCCTAGCAAAAAAAAGTATTTTGGCATTTCGCTTTTATTTAGAAAACAATTTTGGGGATGTGCCATTTCAGGGCATGGCCAGCTATGGGGGCAGCAAAAATGCAAGGGGGTATTTTAACGGCAGATTCATTGACAAGCACATGTATATTGTACAGGCAGAATACAGGTGGCGTTTTAAAGAACGATGGTCTTTAGCTGGTTTTGGGTTGTTTGGCAGTGTGAATGACAATGGTGGTGATCTTTTCAGTTTTAATAACATGAAACCAAGTATTGGAGGGGGAATACGTTTTAAACTGATTAAAGATAAAAGTACCTGGCTTAGGTTAGATTACGGGAAAGGGCTTGACGGACAAAGCGGTATTTACTTTGGGGTTAATGAAGCATTTTAAAAAGCTATGAGAGGTAAACTTTCTCGCGCTTCTCAGTCCAACCGAGAGCTGTGCCTGATATATTTTTCCACAACAACAGCTGTAACAATAACGAGATAAAACTGTCCTAAAAGTCCTATTACCACCGCTGCATTGCGAGCCAGTTGTGAGACAGGTAAAATATCCCCATACCCGATTGTTAAAAGTGTGATGAAACTGAAATACATTAAATCATCTCCGTTTCCTTCAATATTCAATTTCTGACTGACCAAACCGGAAAAAGAACCAGGTTCCAAAATCTCAACAGACATGCAAATAAAAAATCCAACAAGACCTAAACTAATATAGCCACTCATTAGCCCAAAAATTACACCTCTATTGACCTTCTTACTTTGCCAAACCTGCCTAATAATCTCATAAGTTACAATGGAATAAAATGAAAATAAAATGCCAAATCGTAAATAGGTCAATGATTTTTCATCTATCGCCAATAATGAGGAAAGTATGTAAACGACAATCAATGTGAAAAATAAAAACACAAAGAGGTTTTTTATTTTCTTTTTATTCCAAATTAATAGAATTCCCGCCAGTATATTAGCGATAAAAAATACAGGATTAACAAAAACATCAAACAATTTGGATGGTACAAAAAGGGTCCCAAATAATATAAATAAAAGGCTACAAAGAAAAATACTAAATCTATACAGGTATAGATATTCTATAATTTTCATAAATCAACTGATTCTTCATTAAAAATAAATTCTTTTACTCAAACCAATGCTTTTTATTGTAAAAATATTAAGGACTAACTATTTTGCGATATAATCCATTTTCATCATAGGTGTTTTACTATTATCTGCTTCTCAAATGGCGATCATATGCGATATGTAAATATAATTTTTTTATTTAAGCCTTGGGAGCCTATAAATATGAGTTTGATTACCAATTTAAAACAACTTTGGGTTAGAACACTTTATCGTTTTTTACGATTAGAAAATCAAGGGGCTTTATTGAATGATTGTGTTGTGTAGGTTTATGATTAAGCTTAATTTTCAGATTCCTAAATAATAATCGGTTTTTATGATTAAAAACTTTGTTATAGTATGGTTTACAAGCTGTTTATTAACAGCTTGCAGCAGTTCCTATCTCAGAGAATCTTCCAATGTAAGTAACATCAAAAAAAATTACGAGAAGATTCTGGTGGTAGCTCATACCAAAGATAAAGTAGCCCGTATTAGGGCTGAAGGGCTGGTTGCTAATGAACTGGCAATCCGGGGCGTAAAAGCGGAATCCTCTGTAGATGTTATTAAAACCGAAAACTTCTCCGAAGAAATGTCAGATGAGGAAATTGAAACCTTAATTTCTCAATTACTTGATGCAGGTTTCTCTGGTGTATTAATTACCAATGTAATAAACAGGGAGCAATACAAAGATGTTGTTCGGGGAGGCAGTAATTTGGAATATCAAGCACCTCAATATGGCAGGTTTGGGCAGTATTATAGCTATTACCCCGCTACTTCCTGGGAACCGGATCGAATAGAAACAGGGGTGGATTATACCGTAGAAAGTTGTTTGTACGATATCACTGTAGCTCAGAAAGACAATTTACAATGGGTTGGCAGATTTAAATTGAAAAACCCTGAAGACATAAAAGAAGCTATCGGGCAGTATTCGAAGGAGCTTGTGGATGCCTTAATTGACCAAAGTATTAACCCGTAAATAAAGTTCCAGAAACAAAAGAAACTATATCTTAGACCAATAAATTGGACATGTCTTTGTAGTCAGCTTAATGAAAATTTAATATGAGTTGTGATCTGAGTTATGCCTTCTTAAGAAAAGTTTAAATGAAAAAAATAATTTTAGCACTTACGTTATTAATTTCTCTTATCACAAACGCGCAAAACCTTGCAGAGTTATATAAGGATATTAATTCCTCGGTAGTAGTTATAGATATCATTAATGTTACTCGGGAAAGTGAAGGGGAATATATTCAGGTAGTCACTGAGGAATCTCAGGGTTCCGGAGTATTAATAGCTGATGAAGGCCTTATTTGGACCGCAGCTCATGTGGTGCAAGCTGCCGAAGAAGTTCAAATTGAATTCCTGGATGGTGATATTTATGAAGGCATGGTTATAAGTTCGGTCGCACAAGCTGATGTTGCCCTGATTAAAATAAAAGGAGATTTCCAGCTAAAGAATAAAAAAGTTGCACCCATAGGAGATTCTGATAGTTTGTCTATAGGGGATGATGTCTTCGTTCTAGGTGCGCCTCATGGTTTTAAACAATCACTTTCACGTGGAATACTCAGTGGCAGATTTGTTCCGGCTCATTTGAGCAATAATTTTGTAAAAATTGAATTTCTACAAACCGATGCTTCCATTAATCCGGGTAATTCCGGTGGACCCATGTTTAATATGAAAGGAGAAGTTATAGGAATAGCAAGTAGAATATACAGTAACTCAGGAGGCTTTGAAGGTATTGGATTTGCCATGTCATCTAATGTAGCAAACAAATTACTTATGCAGGAACCGGGTATTTGGGGCGGTATGGAATCAATATTACTGGACGGAGATCTTGCAAAGGCACTTAATCTTCCTCAGGAAGCAGGATTGTTGATTACAAGTTTGTCCTCTAAAGGAGCTGCAAGCGCAATAGGTCTGAAGGGTGGTACTATTTCAGCCAAAATTGAAGAAACAGAACTTACAATTGGAGGGGATATTATTCTGGAATTAGCTGGCATAACCATTAAAGATATCAACTCCATTTTCAAAATCAGAAAGATAATAGCTGAAGCTCAAAAAGGGGAGGTCATAACCATGACTGTTCTAAGAAACGGAAAAATCGGCAAAGCTGAATTTATCAAGGAAAATTAATTACCAGATATTGTATATATTAGCCGTTCAAAATAGAACATGAAAAAAACATATCCTTTATTTATCCTACTAGCCACGCTACTGCTTACTAGTTGCTCAAGCTTTAAAATCATTAAATCCTATAAATCTGATTCTGTTGAAACAATGCAGGATAAAAACATTTTGGTTGTTGGCAGATCAACAAAGAAGGATGTGAGGATGGCATATGAAGATGCTATTACCAAAAAACTTGTTGCCAGCGGGTATAAAGCAACCGCCAGCTATAAAAAATATCCCGATTTCAAACCAAACACTAAGGTATCTGATGACCAAAAACAGCATATCCGAACTATTTTGGAAAAAGACGGATATAATGGAGTTGTACTTACCATATTAAAGGATATTGTAGTTAATTCGCGTGAAGTGGGTGCGGAACAATATGATGCTGCGGTGATTTATGGTGGCGCAAGTATGCCTTCGGTTTATGGAGGATTTTATGCTTATTGGGTCTTGCCGGGCTCATATTCCGTCGATAATGTTGCTTTAAAGCAAGAGGGTACTACCATTACTTCAAAACTTTATACACTTGAAACCGTAATCTATAATTTGGACAAGGAAGATGGCGAGCAGCTTGAGGCATGGATAACAGCCTCAATTGAAAACCCGGACAATGTTATAAATACAGCAACCGCATATGCAAATTCTATTGCAAAAGGTTTTAAAGGTAAGTAGACTACTAATCAATTCTTTTGCTATTCCCCAATTAATCTGTTAGGATATCTTTGGCATAATAATTGATTTTGAATACTCTGAAATAGTTCAATAAATTTGGGATACTTTACCATGTTTTTTGTACCTTTTACAGCCATTTAATCAGGTCTTGTTAATCGCGTGATATGTTTGACTATCAACAACAATAAAATACTGTAAATCAGAAAGTTCCCTTAAATAATTTAATAACTTAATAATTTTAATATGAACACAAACTATTTAAAAAAGACATCTTTTTTATTACTCCTCATGGGCTTTGCTTTCTCATTTAGTTCTAATGCCCAGATAGCTGGCTGGAATGTTGATTTGGAAAAAGATAGTAACGAAAAGTTGGCAGAAATGATTCAAAAGGTAGGCAAATTACAAACCTTCAAGGATAAGGCCTATGGATATGCCATCTATCCAAGAATAACCAAGGCAGGATTAGTTATTGGAGGCGCCGGTGGCAAAGGACTAGTATATAAAGGTGGTGAAATAGTAGCTTCTTCAAAACTTGGACAGGGATCCTTTGGTCTTCAGGCCGGGGGACAACAATATGCAGAGGTTATTTTCTTTGAAAATCAAGATGCTTTTGATCGATTTAAAAGTGGTAAAATGAAGTTTAATGCACAGGTCTCTGCTACGGCAATTACCGAAGGGGCTTCAGCTGATTTTTCCTATCAGGGCGGAGTTGCTGTTTTTACAATGGTAGAGGGCGGACTTATGGTTGAAGCCTCCCTTGGCGGGCAACATTTTTCATATGAGGCAGTACAATAAAAGATTTATTCACAAATAATAAAAGGCCCGGAAAACCGGGCCTTTTATATTTTAATCACTTTTTTGATTTAGCTTCTCCTAATCCTTTAGGCATCTGAAAACCAGATGGTTCATAGCACTTAAAAGGTGTTTTCCGGCGTTTAACTATTCCTGTTTGGAATACTCTTCTCCACTCAACTATTAATTCTATATAATTTTGGCCAAAAGAAAGGTTTTAAAAATGTAATAATCTACATTAATGGACTGGTTAATCTTGCCAATTTTTCTTTTACCCTATCAATTTGAGGCCTGGCTAAATGTTCTTCAAGCGTTAGCTGCTTACTGTTTTTTTGAAATGACGAGAATTGCCTTTTCATAGAGATTGTTTCTTCCTTGCTATAAATTAGTGCGTTCACTTCAAAATTTTGTTCCAAACTCCGCACGTCCAAATTGGCAGTTCCAATTGAACAAACGGAATCATCAGATATAATTACCTTTGAATGTATAAAACCTTCCTGGAACAAATAAATTTTAACCCCTGCCGTGAGGAACCTGCTAAAAAAGGATTGTACTGCCCAATGAATCATGGCTGACTCAGAATTCCTGGGAACAATTATCCGTACATCTATACCACTTAAGGCAGCGGTTTTAATGGCTAATGAAAGGGTAGAATCAGGAACCAAATAGGGATTCACAATATACACATACTCTTTTGCCTGATATAAAATATACAGGTACTGTTGCAGGATATTAGGATAATCAGCGTCCGGGCCACTGGATACAATTTGGACAGGAGTGTCTCCAATTTTATCCATCAATTTAAAAATATCTGGTTTAATCAAATTTTCCCTGGTGACAAAAAGCCAATCTGAAAGAAACACAAAATGCAGGAAGTTTACACTCATTCCCTGAATCATCAGGTGAGTATCTGTCCAATGACCTAAAATGTTATCATCCTTGATATATTTGTCATCCACATTAATTCCGCCCGTAAAACCAACTAAGCCATCCACAATTAAAATCTTCCGGTGATTACGATAATTTAAACGGGCCAACCTGCCAAACCGGACAGGCATAAAAGGAAAAATTTGCACTCCAATTTCACGGAATTTATTTATCATCTTATTTGATAAATCCCAACTGCCCAGGGCATCATAAATGAGTCTTACTTTAACTCCCTGTGCTATTTTCTTTTCGAACAGTGTGACAAAACGATCTGCCAATTGTCCATCAATGAAAATATAATATTGCAAGTGAATATATTCTTCTGCTTTCTCACAAGCTTCAAAAATAGCCCTGAAGGTGTCCGGTCCATCATTGAGTATCCTAACCTTATTGTTAAAAGTAATGATAGCGCTGTTAACTCTGGTGAGCAATCGTATGAGGTTTAAATAAGCAGGGGTTACATCGTGTCTTTTTAATAAACTTAATTCTGCTTCTGCTGAATACTTCTTAACAAAATTCTCGAATTGAATGTAATCTATCTCTTTTTTTAGATCGAAAAGCTTTTGTCTTCGAAGATTTACTCCAAAAAAGAAATACAACATTGCCCCAATAAATGGAATAAAAATAATAAGCAGGATCCATGCCCATATGCGTATGGGTTTACTGCCATCCTTAATTAATAAATATAAGGAGGTGAGCGTAAGGGCAATTTCCGCCAGTATGATAAGGAGGACCCATGTCATTTTAAACTATTTTATTTTATTCTTCAATATAACCCCATTATCTTAACGCCTATTTATTTTATGCCCTTTTATCCATTCCCCGCTTAATCTAATTATCTCTACCCAATCTTCGTCCTTTATGTTTATTGATCCATTTCGCCGGTAAGATGCTTCTTCTAAAAAAATTCCAGGGGTTACAGTAAATCTGGCTTTGGGATAGGTTTCTTCGAGAAACTGCAGCCATTTTGCGCCATATAGTCCGGCTACTTCCGTTCTAGGGTAACCTTGCAGCGCCGTAGCTTTCAATAATTTGTTAAGGAGGTCTATTTCTTTGTAATCTGCTTTTAAAACGTTAAGTTTTTGCAATTCCTGCAGTGCCCAATTCCTATACTCATTTTTCCTTTTATAGGCCATCCACTTTATAACTCCAAGTATAGTAAGTCCCAGTAAAATAATTGCAACCACATACCACCCCGGCTGCGGAGGCCAGAAAGCAATCGGATCTGGCACAATAATAGGCTCTAAATTTTGAAGCATATTCTCTCTATAGATCATGGTTTTTACAGTTCAGTTCCTGTAATGTCTGAAGGTAAGATAGCTGATCTAAATTGGATAAGAATAAACCAGCATTCAAATTTTTTACTCAAATCATTTTACCTAATAGCAGAGGCTTAAAAAATGGCAGGCCAGAGCTATTTCTCGAAAGCTTTCACCATTGTTTCCACATACTTTCCTGCAGTTTTATAGGCCTCTTTAGGGTCTTCTAATTCGGATGTTACGACAGCCACTAATTGGTTTTCCTCTGGTTCATCAAGATTGTAAAATACTGTTTCTAAAACATAGTTTGTAGAAGTCCTGGTTGTAGTGGAGGTTGGGATATAACCCCCGAAGGAATTATAATATGAGCCATAAGCATATGGCGTCCTGTAATAATTATTAAATCCTCCATAATACCCCGGATATCCCCCATAATACCCCGGATATCCTCCTGAAACACCTATGCCTACTCCACTGCTGGAAGTTGTAGTTACTTGCTCCTCGTTTTTAACGGCAACAACTACAATTCCATTATATCCCTCACTATCAAGGATACTTTGTACAAACGCTAACCGTTCTTCAGAAATTTCTTTTTGGGCATGAATTTTTGGAAATTTTTTAAAACTTTCCGTCACATTATATCCTCTTTCCCTCAATTCATTGGCCAATGCTTCCTCAAAAGCAATTCTGGCCGTATTGTCGGCTGTTCTTGCATAAACCAGAATTTTCTTTTCCTTGAATTTAGCAATGGCTTCATCTTCACCTGTCCAGAGGTCCCGGACTTTTACACTACCGCAATTGTATAAAAAAATGACAGCAAATAGTGCCACCAGTATATGGAGATTTTTTTTCATAGCTTTTTTAATATTTTAATGATTTTTAAATAGTGTGCCAAGCTACTAAAAATATATCATATAATGACACCCAATTACTTATACAAGGGAATTGGGGTCCTATTATAAGCCTAAAATAAATCCAAAATAAAATCTCAGGCCATCATCCGAACCAAATAACCCAAGGTTAGCAGTGATCAAATCTGCCCCATTTACAAAAAATCCACCCCCATAGGAGGTATTCCAGATATTTCTATTAAATGAAGGATCAACAACCAGACTATCATCTACCCAGATTCTGCCCACATCAAATCCACCAAAAATACCTACTTCAACCGGTATTAGTCCTGTTTTATATCTTTTAAAATTAAAGCGAAGATCAGAGGTCTGGTAAAATGAAGATTTTCCGGTAAAGCGCTCGTTTCTGTAGCCCCGCAAGCCGTCGTTACCACCTATGCTCGCTGCCTGGTAGAACTCAAAATCATCGCCAAAAATTAGATGGGCCTTAGACTTAGTGGCAAAAACTAATTGCCCATTTGGTGATATCTTATATGCAAAACCAAGCGTTGGGATTAAATACCCAAATGTATTTGAATTCTCAAGATTGGATGTAATTCCGGTTTGTAATTCCGCTTCCATACCCAAGGTTGGGAAAGCAGGGTTATCATTATTCGTATAACTATAAACCGCTTCGGCACCCACAAAATTATTTTTTTCTTCCTGAGGTATAAAATCCGAAAACAAATTGATATATCTTCCTTCTGTCTCTTCCAACTCGTAGGATTTATAGTTTACCCCTATCCCAAATTCTCCTCCATTCTCGCCATGCCATACTAATCCCGCAGAACCTCCTAATGTTCCCAGTTTGACCCGATTGTAATTCAGATCAAAATTTTCCTCATCATCAGCATTAGGATTAGGTGTTGAATTTCCAAATCCAAAAAAGTTTATACTGTAATTAGGGCTTGTAAACACCCCATTAATCGCCAGATTCCATTTACCTACCACATGAGCAAATTCTCCCTGATATCGTATATCAAATCCTCCTGTAGAGGTATATAAGGCAGCTCCTATCCTGTTAGTGGACGTAAACGGATTTCGCTCAAAGCCATAGGTAGTATGCCCAGCTATAAGGCCTATCTTTAAACCATCATCCGGGTTAATTCCTATTAATGGAAGTATTGCATTAACATTATATTTTGGCTTCCTATAGTCATAATTATTATTCTCATAATCATCTCTGATGTGCTGCTTACCCTTTTTAGTAATCAGTGTATTGGGTTTACTTTTAAAATCATAGATATGGGTCTTTTTCCCATTTAAGACCTCATATCTATCATTATTAGAACCACCCACTATACGGAGCTTTATAAGATGATCTCCATCGCCAGCCACGTGAAAATAATCTTCATCATCCAGACCATATACCCAAATTTCTTTCGTACTGCCAACCTCAAATGTCCGTTCAAAAAATACCGGTCCCTTTTCGCCTTTTATAATCCGGTATCCGGTAACTTTTGTCCTACCTTGAGGCATTCGTTCAATTTCAAACCAATCATCCTTATCTGTACCTCGTACTACTGCATATTTATTTACAACTTTAAAATACGCATCGGAAATTTTTCGCAAGTTAGAACGCCTGCCTTTTAACTTGTGCTTTATATCCTCCATATTCTCATCCTTCACTTCATCAGGCAACTTTTCAAATGCGGCATCTATGATCTCATCAGTAATATGAGAAGATACATAAGCCGCCTGTTCATCCCAAACTGCTTTGTCTGATTCTTGTATCACGGCAACATCCAGAACATATGGATTTAAATTGCTCCATTGTACATCTTTGATATCTTCTTCGTATGAATTTAAGACACGTGCTGGGGCTGCCAGTAAAGTAGCCAGTCCCAGAGCAAAACCATCATTCATTATTGAAAATGCCTGATCACGATCTCTTGGTACCGGCTTATAGGTAGTCACCCCATTTTCTTCAAAAACGGCCCAGCGCCACTGATCCTGATGACGATCCCAATCTCCTAAAAGCATATCAAAAAGTCGGGCACGCACATAGGTGGTTTCATCTACCCTGTGATTTTCATTCTTTTTCAATTTGTCGATCATATCATGAGTACTGATCATCTCATTGGCATAGCCAAAACTGGCTTTATCGCCATGGCCGTCTGCTGTCCTTTCCTCAATTGCATAAAGAGCATCGCCAAATTCGTCGTTAAAACGACCTATAGCATTCTGCTTAGGCACATAATATAACTTAGGATTGGTATGGTATATCCCAACGGCATCGGCCAGGTCTCCGATA
>NZ_JBATKE010000198.1:0-11391 GCF_049669105.1 Eudoraea sp. | reverse complement strand
GATCACCACAATGTAAATTATACTGATGAAGCCATTATCGCCTGTGTCAAGCTGACCAACAGGTATATGACGGACCGGTTTTTACCGGATAAAGCTATAGATGCGCTGGACGAATCTGGTTCGCGGGTACATATAATTAACATGGATGTTCCAAAGCAAATTCTTGAATTGGAAAATCAGTTGGATGATGTGCGTGAATTGAAGAATAGCGTGGTTAAGAAACAGCGTTATGAGGAAGCTGCAAAGCTTAGGGATGATGAAAAGAGACTTGAAAAGGAACTGTCTATTGCACAGGAAAAGTGGGAAGAAGACAGTAAACTTCACCGTGAAACCGTAAGCGAAGATAATGTTGCCGATGTAGTATCTATGATGAGTGGAATTCCGGTTAATAGAATAGCACAGACGGAAAGCAATAAGCTTGCTGAGTTGCCAAATCTTATTAAAGGGAATGTAATTGGACAAGATGAAGCTGTAGCTAAAGTAGCCAAAGCCATTCAACGAAACAGGGCTGGTCTAAAAGATCCTAATAAACCTATAGGTTCCTTCATTTTCCTCGGACAAACCGGTGTTGGTAAAACCCAGTTGGCCAAGGTATTAGCACAAGAACTTTTTGATTCTGAAGATGCCTTGATTCGCGTTGATATGAGCGAGTATATGGAAAAATTTGCCATATCCAGATTAGTAGGGGCTCCTCCTGGTTATGTGGGTTACGAGGAAGGTGGACAACTTACTGAAAAAGTTAGGCGCAAACCTTATTCTGTAATTCTTTTGGATGAAATTGAAAAAGCGCATCCTGATGTTTTTAACATGTTACTTCAGGTATTGGATGATGGTTTTTTGACAGATAGTCTAGGGCGTAAAATAGATTTTAGGAATACAATTATTATAATGACTTCGAATATTGGTGCCCGACAACTTAAGGACTTTGGACAAGGCGTTGGTTTCGGTACAGCGGCCAAAAAATCGCAGGAACATGATTACCATAAGAGTGTGATTGAAAATGCGCTTAAAAAAGCTTTTGCGCCGGAGTTTCTGAACAGAATAGATGATGTTGTTGTATTTAATCCATTGGAGCGAAAACATATACACAAGATTATCGACATTGAATTAAATAAGCTTTATGAAAGAATAAAGGATATTGGATACCATCTGAATTTATCTGATAAAGCAAAAGATTATATCGCTGATAAAGGTTTTGACAAAGAATACGGTGCCCGACCTTTAAAAAGAGCTATTCAGAAGTATATTGAAGACACCCTGGCGGAAGAAATTGTAAATTCTAAACTCGAAGAAGGGGATAGTATTTTTATGGATTTGGATGAAAAGAAAAATGAACTGTCTATTAAGATAAAAAAATCCAAGAAGGGCTCCAAAGCATAACAAAATGTAAGAATTTAGTTATAAAGGAATCAAGTTATTTGGTTCCTTTTTTTATTTCCCTAGATTACAACAAGTAAGAATAAGAATACAGTTTCAACCCCGTGTAAACCAGTCAAACGATATATACGCTTTTGATCTAATATTTTTCGGAAACCTTGCCCAAGCGTATACTTTCGTTTAAGACACACTAAACTATATGAAATGAAAGTCGGACCGGCTAAGAAAATTATTATAGTTAAAGAATACAACTTGGATATTGGTACCGTTCAGGTATTTAAAAATCATATGGTTGCAATCTTTGACGAAGGGGCAACACTTACCCTGGAAAGGGCTTATCAAATTATAGGAATTTCAGAGATACATTTCAGAGATATAAACTTTGGCATTATTAGTCTCAGAAAAAATTCTTATGCCGTTGACCCCACTATTTACAGCTATTTAAGGGAGTTAAAAAATCTTAAAGCATTTGCTATTGTTTCCGTAAAGGAAGTAGATATGCATAATTTTAAAATTGAAAAACTCTTCTACAAAAAACCAATGAAATTTTATATTGATTATAACAATGCACTGGCCTGGGTGCAAAGAAGAGTTAGAAAGAACTGAGAACTAGTTCTCCTTCGTTTCTTTTTCAATATCTGTAGGGGGTACATTAAACAGATCAAGATAAGCTGGTCCAATACCATTAATTATTGCTGTTGCAGTCAGCGCCTGGTATCCTAAGTTTTCAATTGCTATATCTCCTGCTCTACCGTGGAGGTATACTCCAAAAATTGCTGCTATTAAAGGTTCATACTTCTGGGCAATTAATGAGGTTATCACACCGGTAAGTACATCTCCGCTTCCTGCCGTGGCCATTCCGGGGTTTCCTGTAGTATTTACATATCCCTTCCCATTGTAGACTACTATAGTATGAGCCTCTTTGAGTACCAGGATACAGTCGTATTTTTTGGAGAATTCTTTGGCTTTGTTTAGTTTATCAAAATCGTCCTCCCAATTACCTATCAAACGTTTCAATTCTCCCGGGTGAGGTGTAAGTATAGTTTTTGGTGGAAGCATTTTTAACAGGGATTTTTTTTTGGCAATTATATTAAGGCCATCAGCATCAATAACCATTGGACAGTTCGTTGTTCCTAAAAACTTTGTGAACGCTTCCTGAGTACTTGTGGCAGTTCCCAGTCCAATTCCCATGCCTATTACATCGGGCTCTATGTTTAAAGAAATATTCATGATTTCATCTTGGCCCTGGTCTGTAATAACCATAACCTCAGGTAATGAGCTCTGAATTGGTATATATCCGCATTTTGGTACATAGGCCGAAACCAATCCACTCCCGGAGGTAATACAGGCCCTGGAAGCAAGGGAGACAGCACCAATTTTTCCATAGCTGCCGCCAAGAATCAAAGCATGCCCATACGTGCCTTTATGTGAAAATTTTTCCCTCGGTAAATAATATTGTAAAACCTTACTTTTCATTATAAGCTCATAGTCGGCCTCTGTTTGTTCAATAAATTTTTGAGACAAATCTATATTCAAAATTTCCCATTGATTAGAGAATATTCCGGTTTCCGGTAAGAAAAAAATAAGTTTTGGAAACTGAAAACTCAGGACATAATTGGCTTTGACCACCGCTTTTGAATTTTTAACGGCCTGATCTAAAAACAAACCAGAAGGGACATCAACTGAAACCACAAAAGCCCCTGAATTATTAAGATGTTCTATAAGCCGTTCTACCCATTGATCGGGTGATCTGTTCAACCCAATCCCGAAAAGAGCATCAATAATAATATCTTCTGAATCTATTGAAGGGAGTTCAGCATCGTGGTTAACAAAGTTTGGCCAAATCTTGCGGTCCTTTAACCGTTCCAAATTAGTCAGGAAATCGTGAGACCTCTTCTCACTATAGTTTACAACAAATACTTCAAAATTGTAGCCATGTTCCCATAATTGCCTGGCCAGAGCTAATCCATCGCCGCCGTTATTCCCAATCCCGCAGAACAACTTAATTTTAACCTGATCACCCTGTAACCTATGGTGAAACCAGTTAAAAAGCCTGGTTGCGGCCCTTTCCATAAGC
Source organism: Eudoraea sp. (assembly GCF_049669105.1). Taxonomy (NCBI): domain Bacteria; kingdom Pseudomonadati; phylum Bacteroidota; class Flavobacteriia; order Flavobacteriales; family Flavobacteriaceae; genus Eudoraea; species Eudoraea sp. The sequence continues at coordinate 7,937 of NZ_JBATKE010000198.1, read as the reverse complement.
GCATCACTGCTAATATCCTGCTCTTCTAATGTAAATTGGTCGGCTGCGTATATCTGTTTGGCTGTAAATATCTTCATTTCCCGTTTAAAGGTTAGATTTTGAGTTCCCTTATTAAGTGATAAGCGTATTTGAAATAGATTGTTCCATTTTAGTTCCCATTTACAAATTCTGATGTATTGAATGAATCAACCTAAAAAGGGACTATTTTATGTAAAAATATTTGAAAAAAATTGATGACTTCGTAAAAATAACATGAATTATTTGATAAGGGGTTCAAAAGACCTACTTTTGAATTGTTATCATAGGCATTATGAAAAGCATATCGGACATAAATAAATGGGCTTCATCCCATACCAACAGGCACAATTTTGCTGTTATCACTACTACTACCCCTAAGGGGTAAGATTCTACATACACGTCCGCACCCATTTATATATAGTAACACCCCCTGTATCAATCAAGCAATTAATAATATCGTGAAATGAAGATTTTAAAATTTGGAGGTACTTCAGTAGCCAATGCACAACATATAAAGCAGGTTCAGAATATCGTCAAAAATTTGGATGAAAATAATATTGTGGTTGTAGTATCTGCACTGGGAGGAATTACAGATCTGCTGCTAAAGACTGTTGATTTGGCATCAAACCAGGATGAAAGCTATAAAGATAGTCTTCGGGAAATAGAAGACAGGCATATAAAGACCATAAAAGAACTTATCCCAATTCAATTACAAAGCGCTATTTTAAGTAAGGTAAAAAGCGAATTAAACACTCTGGAGACCTTAGCAGAAGGTGCATTTCTAATTGCCGAAAAAACGCCGCAGTTAACGGACAAGATTGTTAGTTTTGGTGAGCTTTTATCATCCTTTATTATTAGTGAATTCTTTATCTCGACAGGCATGAATGCAGCATTTAAGGATAGTCGGGAGCTGATCAAAACTGACGACACTTATGGAAAGGCTGTCGTGAATTTTGAAAGTACAAATACCAACTGTAAAGCTTATTTTTCAAATACAAAAAATAAAATAACTGTCATTCCCGGATTTATTTCTTCATCAGCCAAAGGTAATCACACAACCTTAGGCAGAGGCGGTTCGGATTATTCTGCGGCTGTGGTTGCCAGTGCAATAGATGCAGAAGAATTACAAATATGGACGGACGTAAGTGGGATGTATACAGCAAACCCCAGGATAGTTAAACAAGCCAAAGCCATACCGCAGATCTCCTATGAAGAGGCAATGGAATTGTCCCATTTTGGAGCCAAAGTCTTGTATCCACCTACCATTCAACCTGTTCTATCGAAAAACATACCTATCCTTATTAAAAATACTTTTGCCCCGGAGGAGGCAGGTACTTTGATAGCTAAAAATGAAAATGTCCTGGGCAAATCTGTTCGGGGAATCAGTAATGTTGAGCATATTACGCTTCTTTCCCTAGAAGGTCCCGGAATGATAGGAATACCGGGCATTTCAAAACGATTTTTTGAAGTGCTTTCTCAGGCAGGTATTAGTGTTGTCCTTATTACTCAGGCATCCTCAGAACACTCCATTTGTGTTGGAATTTCTGATAATGATGCAATTATTGCAGAATCACTGGTAAACGCAGCCTTTGAATATGAAATAGCCACACAAAAAATTAAGCCGGTTTTAGTGGAAACCGGGCTTGCCATCATTGCTTTGGTAGGAGATAATATGAAAAGTCATCAAGGACTAAGCGGCAAGATGTTTAGTGCATTAGGTAAAAATAATGTAAATATCAGAGCCATAGCCCAGGGGGCATCAGAAAGGAATATTTCCGCCGTAATAAAAAATGATGATGTTAAAAAAGCTCTTAATACTTTACATGAAGAGTTCTTTGAGGAGAACATTAAGCAATTAAACCTCTTCGTAATGGGCGTTGGAAATGTGGGTTCCAGATTTATTAAGCAAATCCAAAAACAGAAAAAGTACCTTAAAACCAACCTTAAGCTAAATCCCAGAGTAATTGGATTATCCAATTCCAGAACCATGATTTTCGAAGAAGGCGGAATTCCTTTAGAACATTGGGAAGAGCTTTTAGCAAAAGGTGAAAAAGCTGATAGGACAAAGTTTTATGAAAACGTATTGAAGTACAATTATCGAAATAGCATTTTTGTAGATAATACAGCCAGCGAAATAGTAGCCAATGATTACTCTGATTATTTAAAGCGCAGTATTTCAGTAGTTACCTGTAATAAAATTGCATGTTCTTCGGACTATAAAAAATATAGAGACCTTAAAGATCTTTCAAGGGAATACAATTCTCCATTCCTTTTTGAGACCAATGTGGGTGCCGGATTACCCATAATAGATACTTTGAAGCATTTGATAGCGTCCGGAGATAAAATAAACAAAATACAAGCAGTATTGTCCGGAAGCCTGAATTTTGTTTTTAATAATTTTAATGACAAAACCACCTTTCATGATATTGTTAAAAGAGCGCAAGAAGAGGGTTATACTGAACCGGATCCAAAAATAGATTTAAGTGGTATTGATGTCATGCGAAAGATTTTAATTTTGGCACGAGAAAGCGGTTATGTACTTAATATTGAAGACATAAAGAACAAATCATTTTTGCCTGAGGAAAGTCTGGCTGCAACCAACAATGAAGACTTTTATGCCTCACTTACTGCCCATGAAAAATCGTTTCAAAATTTATTTAAAAAGGCCGTTTCTTCTGAAAGCAAGCTCAAATATGTTGCAGAATTTGAGAATGGCAAAGCAAGTGTTGGCTTAGAGTTAATCCCTAAAGGTCATGACTTTTATAATTTGGAAGGAAGCGACAATATTGTTCTTTTTTATACTGAAAGATACCCTAACCAGCCGCTGATCATAAAAGGAGCCGGAGCTGGGGCCGATGTTACAGCATCCGGAATTTTTGCAGATATAATTAGAATAGGAAATTTTTAATCAAATGAATAGTATTAAAGTCTTTTGTCCGGCTACCATAGCTAATATCTCATGCGGATTTGATGTCCTGGGTTTAGCATTGGAAGCAATAGGTGATGAAATGATAGTACACAAGACAAATGAACCTGGTATTAAGATCTCTAAGATAACAGGACAATCGCTGCCCCTGGAGACTATGGATAACGTAGCCGGTGTAGCGGGATTAGCCTTATTGAAAGAAAGCGATTATTCTGGTGGGTTTGAGATAGAAATACATAAAAAGATTAAAGCCGGCAGCGGTATTGGAAGTAGCGCCGCAAGTGCCGCAGGAGCTGTATGGGCCATGAATGAACTTCTGGAGAAACCTTTTTCACCAATTGAGCTGGTAAAATTTGCTATGCAAGGCGAGGCATTAGCCAGCGGTGTAGCGCATGCGGACAATGTAGCACCTGCATTATATGGTGGATTTACTCTGGTACGCAGTTATGAACCTCTGGATATTATAAAAATAAACACACCTCCGGAGTTGTACGCAACAGTTATCCATCCTCAGATTGAAGTAAAGACATCAGATTCAAGAAAAATACTGAAAACATCAATTTCTTTAAAAGATGGGATAAAACAATGGGGGAATGTTGGTGGCCTTATATCAGGCCTTTTCCTTGAAGATTATGACCTAATTGGCAGGTCTCTGGTAGACCATATTGTAGAACCTATCCGCTCTATGTTAATACCGGGTTTCAGTGAAGTAAAATCAGAAACCATTAAAGCAGGAGCCCTGGGCACAGGTATTTCTGGTTCTGGTCCTTCAATTTTTGCCCTGAGTAAAGGAAAGGAAACTGCGGAAAGAGTGGCGAAAGCCATGAAAAATGTATATATCAATATAGGTGTGGATTATGATGTATATGTTTCAAAAATAAATACCATAGGAATGCGTAAAATATAATTTTGACTTTTACTTCCATAAAACCGGCAAATGAAATTTTATAGTCTAAATAAAGAAGCTGCGGATGTATCATTTAAAGATGCGGTCATTAAAGGAATAGCTCCCGATAGAGGATTATATTTTCCCAGGGAAATAAAACCCTTGCCTCCTGCTTTTTTTGAAAATATTGAAAATCTTGCTGATCATGATATTGCCTTTAAGGCAATAGAACAATTTGTACGAGAAAGCATTCCGGAAAATAAGTTAAAAGAGATCTTAAATAGCGTGTTAGATTTTCCTTTTCCTGTTATTGAATTGGAAAAAAATGTGGCAACATTGGAACTTTTCCATGGGCCCACCCTTGCATTTAAAGATGTGGGAGCACGATTTATGGCGCACTGCCTTGGATATTTTTCAGAGAATCAGAACAGTGAAGTAACCGTACTGGTAGCCACTTCCGGGGATACAGGAGGTGCTGTGGCCAATGGCTTTTTAGGGGTTAAAGGCGTTAAGGTGGTTATATTGTACCCAAGCGGTAAAGTCAGTGATATTCAGGAACGGCAGTTAACCACTTTGGGGCAGAATATAACGGCCCTTGAGGTTAATGGGAACTTTGATGATTGCCAGAATATGGTTAAAACTGCCTTTTTAGATTCGGATCTGAAGTCAGAAATGCAATTAACTTCTGCAAACTCAATAAATGTGGCCAGATGGTTACCTCAAATGTTTTATTTTTTGTTTGCATATAAAAAGCTGAAAAACAAAGAACAGCCTATAGTTTTCTCCGTCCCAAGTGGCAATTTTGGAAATATTTGTGCCGGAATGGTTGCTCAAAAATTAGGTATGCCGGTTGCTCATTTTATTGCTGCAACAAATGTAAATGATACGGTTCCTCTTTATATGCGCACGCAAGAGTATTCCCCTAAAACTTCAAAAGCCACTATATCGAATGCGATGGACGTAGGAGATCCCAGTAATTTTATTAGGATAAGAAATCTTTATAAAAATAATTTTACCGAATTAAAAAATATTCTGTCCTCATATTCATTTACAGATGAAGAGACAAAACGGGCCATGCACAGCATATATGATTCAAGTAGCTACATTGCTGATCCTCATGGTGCAGTAGGGTATTTAGGTTTAAAAAAATACCTGAAGGATAAATCTGATACCTTTGGTATCTTTCTGGAAACTGCGCATCCCGTTAAATTTTTAGACGTAGTTGAAGAAACTCTAAAGTTGAAATTACCCATTCCTTCTCAGATTCAAAAAGTACTAGAAAAAAAGAAAATTTCCATCAAGATAGATACCTACGAAGAACTTAAAAATTATTTGTTGAACAAATAGGCCATCTTATTTTTATAAGTCATAAAACATTGTGAAGCCTGATTTAGCTATCTATTAATTTTCTATAAATTTGCGCAGCTAAAATTGACGAAATATGAAGAATACAGCTTTAACCAGGACCCACGAAGCACTGGGGGCCAAAATGGTTCCATTTGCCGGGTATTTAATGCCGGTATCTTACGAAGGAGTTAATGCCGAACATGAAACGGTGCGAAAATCTGTGGGCGTCTTTGATGTTTCTCATATGGGAGAGTTCTTAATAGAAGGACCCAACGCTTTAACGCTTATTCAAAAAGTCACATCCAATGATGCTTCAAAACTGACGGTCGGAAAGGCCCAGTACAGTTACTTTCCAAATGAGTCTGGTGGTGTAGTGGATGACCTTATCGTATATAGAATAAAAGAAGAAGTTTATCTCCTCGTAGTGAATGCCTCTAATATTCAAAAAGATTGGGATCATATCTCTAAGTATAATAAAAAGATAGGGGCTACACTTAGGGATATATCGGAAAACTACTCATTATTGGCTATTCAAGGCCCAAAAGCGGTCGAATCCATGCAGTCTTTAACATCCGTAGATTTGTCGGCAATTAAATTCTATAATTTTGTGGTTGGCGACTTTGCGGGGATAGAACATGTTATCATTTCAGCAACAGGATATACAGGTTCCGGAGGTTTTGAAATCTACTGTAAAAATGAGGAAGTAAAGCAAATTTGGGATAGTGTTCTGAAAGCTGGTACCGATTATGGTATTAAACCTATTGGTTTGGCTGCCAGGGATACTCTTAGATTAGAAATGGGGTATTGTTTATATGGAAATGACATTAATGAGGACACTTCTCCCCTGGAGGCCGGTCTTGGTTGGATTACAAAGTTTAGCAAAGATTTTGTGAACAGTGAGGCTCTGGCTAAAGAAAAGGAGCTAGCTCCAAAACAAAAATTAATTGCCTTTGAATTGGAAGAAAGAGGCATTCCAAGACAAGGTTATGACATTGTAGATGGAAATGACAATAAAATTGGTTTTGTCACATCGGGCACCATGTCTCCTTCCTTGAATAAAGGAATTGGTTTGGGCTATGTGCATTCTGGATTTTCTGAACCAGGTAGCGAGATTCATATTCAAATACGCAAGAATACAGTAAAGGCAAAAGTTGTTAAATTACCATTTTATAAAGTATAGATTACTTTTAGACATGAGGAGGAAAAAAGGGTGAAAGACGGAGGAAAGAAAATACTGATACTGGGAGGAAGTGGTTTTATTGGCTATGCTATATACAAGGAACTCTGCAATTATTTTGATACCTATGCTACCTATTGTTCATCTGGAGGTGCTTTTGAAGACAATAACCAATTTATAAGGTATGACATGCAGGAAGATGATATCTATCAACTTCTTGAGAAAATACGTCCGCAAATCATTATTTCTGCGTTAAGAGGTAATTTTAGCGCACAAGTTCAGGCACACCAGCACATCGTAGAATATCTTGTTAAACACGACTGCAAGCTCTATTTCTTATCTTCTGCTAATGTGTTTGATGCGTACAGCAAATTCCCTTCCTATGAACATGACAAAACCTTATCCGAAAGTGTCTACGGGAGGTTGAAAATCAGAATAGAGAACATGCTTTTACGATTGCCTAAATCTAAAATGGCCATTTTAAGAATACCAATGGTTTTTGGAAATTCCTCTCCTCGGGTTAAAGAAATGAAGAAATTTATTTGGAATAATGAACCTATAGAAGTTTTCCCAAATCTGATTATTAATGTAACAAGCGATTACAAGCTTACTCAGCAAATCCATTATCTCATTAATCGAAATAAGAGCGGAATTTTTCATTTGGGCAGTTATGATTTGGTTCATCATGAAGACTTTATTAAGGATATCCTTGAAAGGATTGGGAGCTTTAATCCCATTTTTAAAAGAGTATTCACCACAAATGAGGAACGTTATCTGGCAGTCTTGCCTAAAGACAATAAACTTCCGAAAAACCTGCGAATTAGTTGCCAGGAGATTATTGATCATCATGTTATGGGTTAACTAATAAGAAATCTGTTTATTTTAAAGGGCTTAAGTCATATTTTTCTAACTTTAAGAAAAATAGAATAGTATGAAAAAATTAAGCGAAGAAGAAATAACCAAAAAGCTAAAAGAATTTCCTGGTTGGGAATATAAAGACACCGCTATTGAAAGGACCTATAAGTTTAGCAATTTTAAAGAAGCTTTTTCCACAATGACACGAATTGCATTTGAATGCGAGGCACAAAATCACCATCCGGATTGGTCAAATGTCTACAACTCTCTTAATATACGATTGAATACGCATGATGTTGGCGGTATAACCAATAATGATTTTGAACTTGCAAAAAGCATTGAAAATATAGTAAATAACAAATAATTTTTACCAATTATATCATCTCTTGTCTCCACATTTAAATTTGTTAAATTTGCTTTCAATAAATAGGTTGTATTAATTTATGGGAAGAGCATTTGAATTTAGGAAAGCGCGGAAAATGAAGCGATGGTCAGCAATGTCCAAAGCTTTTACACGGATTGGGAAGGATATCGTCATGGCTGTAAAGGAAGGTGGCCCTGATCCTGATTCCAATTCGCGGTTAAGGGCGGTAATTCAGAATGCCAAGTCGGTAAATATGCCCAAAGACAATATCGAAAGAGCCATTAAAAGGGCATCAGATAAGTCACTAGGCGATTTTAAGGAGGTTTTGTTTGAAGGGTATGCTCCCCATGGAATAGCTATTTTA
>NZ_JBATKE010000197.1:0-30493 GCF_049669105.1 Eudoraea sp. | reverse complement strand
ACCTTCAAGTGTCTCTATTGTCCTTTTATATTTGTCATCGGCAGGATTTTCTATAAAAGGTATCATGGCCTTATTGGCTTCCTGAAGTTCCGGGGAAGCCTGTGAAGTTTCCGGCAAAATACTAATCGTTTTTCCAAATTCGTCTTCATAAAGGGTTTCCATTACATTGGTATTGTCTAAGGTAACCCCTGCTATTTTAACATATTCATCTGCCGAAGTATGGCTAAAAGCCAATCTGAAAATTCCAAAGGCAAGGACTACCACATAAATTGTGGCAGCTATAGCAACCCCTCTTTTGATTTTTTTCCATTCCCAATTTAAGCCGGTCATCCAGTTGAACAGCGATGCGAACCAGGCAACTAAAAATGAAATCCCCCAAATACCAAAGACAGAAGCAATTTGTTGAATGGCTTTAAACTGGTATTGGGTGTTGGCAATGGAGCTCCAAACATCCCCGCTTTCGAGGGTATTTAGGTATTCCAGGCTTATGAATGCCGCAGGAAAAATAAGTGTTCCCAAAAAACCTTTTTCTTTCGCTTTGCTCAGTTTATCTATAAGGTAGGGTAATATAGATTTCAATGATACGATCATGAGTATGATCATAAAAATGGGCAGGGGAGCCGGAAATACTTCATAGACGGCCAACAGCCCGGAAATATAAAGGCCCAGCACCCCAAAAACCAGAACTTGCCATAATTTGACATTCCTCGAGAAATAAAGTAAAAAGGCAAGTCCAAACCAGGGTGCAATAAATATGGTCCACTTGGCTGAACCGAAGATCATAAAGAGCATTCCCAGAACTAATGCTACGTACGGATTGGATAAATAACGTTTTAAAGTTTTCATGATACTGAATTTTTGATTACCAAACAAAGTAAGTGTATGCCTTGACCAAAGTCGACAGCATACATGAAGTCGAACCAAAAAAATGAGTATGATTTTCAGTCCCTGATATCGAACCTGTTAAAAGATCAGGTAGTACCGGCTTTAAAAGCCGTTGGGGTTGTTCCCGTATATTTTTTGAAAGCCGTGTTGAAGCTCGACTTGGAACTAAAACCCACTTCATACATTACTTCCAGCACAGTTAGTTTGGTATCCTGAGATTCCCTCAAGATACGTTTTGCCTCTTCGATGCGGTAACTGTTGATCAGGTCGAAAAAAGATTTGCCCAATTCCATATTGATTAAGGTGGAGAGCTGACGTGGAGAAATCTGCATTTGTTCTGCAAGTAAATTCAAAGTTAGCTCAGGCTCCAGAAATGGCTTGTTTTTAGACAAATGCTCCCGGAGTTTTTGGAGGAGGGAATCATTTTCTTCTGAATCGACCGTGTTCGTACCTGCACTTCTGGGAGCACCAAGGAAGATCTCATTTTGGTGTAGCCCCTTGAGCAAGACGCTGTTAATAAAAAACAACAAGCCTATTAAACTTAAAGCGATCGCCCCCTGATCCATGCGAATAATCTGACTGTGCCTGAGTACGTTGCCAAAAGTACTTGCCAGCACGGAAATGATAAAAAAATTGACTAAGAAATTCAACCAATTGAGATTTATCTTGTCAATATTCGAGAATTGCTCCACAATGGTGCGCCGATAATGTTTAATAGTAATTTTAATGGCCACCAAATAGGCTAGTTCGTATATAAAACCGAAGACAGAGATAAGAATAGAGCTGAGATTCTTTCCTGCCTTAACATCTTCCAAAACCCATTGTTGCTTTTCCGGAGATTGGCTGTAATAAAAAATAACCAATAAAATCATAATTATTACAAAAGGTAATGCATGCAGTAAATGAATGTATCTGAGACTAAATTTAGGGGTGGTCAGGGACTGAGTATATAACAGTAGCAGTGGGGCGTGAAAAACAACCAGACTGTTAAGAATTAGTGCGTACTGGCTTTTCTCTTCATAGAATTCGGTGGAAAGCAGGTAATAGTCCAGTAATCCAAAGGCCAAACTCAGGAAGAAAAAGGCCAGGAGGTAATTGCTCAATTTTCTGCCTTTTTTAGAAAAGAAAAGGAAGAAGCTTATAAAAAACAACTGAAAGAGTACCAGTAAGGTCAGAAAATTAAAAAGTTCTGCCATTTATTAGCTGTTAGTTTCTGTATCAGATGGAAGGCAATATTTATTATTGCTTTTTATAAATGTATCACATAAAACCGAGTAAATAAAGTTCCTAACCACAAGTGCTGTGATAATTCTCCTTAAGGACTCTTCAATCTTCAAAAACTGAACTAATTGGGGGTTTTACGAAAGAAGTTGATCATTGGAACTGGTAGTTAGCTATCCAGCGTAGTGAATTGTCTATAATTATAGTATAGTGGTTTATTCAGAAACAGGAATTCAACTTCACAATATAGTGAGGACCAGAACAGTTATTCAGGTGTGTATGCCTTTCTGTAATACCTTTATTTATCAGGTTTTGGGTACGTTCATTTTCACAAATTCTACCCTTCTGTTATTAGCTTTGCCTTCAGGTGTGCCATTATCAGCCACCGGTACATCTTCTCCAAATCCTTTTGAGACCATCCTTTCGCCGTCAATACCCTGTGCAATTAATTCATCCACTACTGTCTTAGCCCGTTGTTCCGATAAATTTATATTAAACTGAGTATCCCCATCGCTATCCGTATGTCCTTCAACACTAAAATTTATTTCCGGATGTTCCTTCATTAGTTTCGCAACTTCATTAATTACACCCATAGATTCAGGTTTTAAAGTTGCTTTTCCTGAATCAAATTTTATTCCGTTAGTAACAATTTTTCCATCAGTTAAAAAGCGATCATATAGTTGTACGGCACCTTCTGCTATGCGGATATTTTTTATCATTGTGGGATAATCTCCAGTTTGACTATAATCATAGGTGCTTCCTTTCAAACTTATTGCCAATGGATTTCCCTTTACATTGGGCAACATTAATAATCTGTCCTGATCAATATATATTTTTAGTGCTCTTATGTTAAAGGAAATTGCCACGTGACGCCAGTGAGGGTATTCTTTTTGAGATTCTTTAGGTAAATTTCGACGCATTCTACCACCATCATAAGAAGCTCCTTGTTCATAGCCCACATCAATAACACCAATATCTCCTAGTTCAGATGGGCGGTGGAAAGCTTCTCCTTTATCCCAGAATAATATTTCGTATTTGGTAGTTCTATGAGACAAATACATGTCGAATTCTATGGTAAATTTTTCCGGTAGATAGTCTCCCTCTTTTTTCATAAGTGGTTTTATGGTTGCCCCGGAACTTTCAACAGGAAACCGAATAACGTTTTCACCTTCAAATAAGGCGTTTTCAACGTAGCCATCAATTAAATCCCATTGCGAGGGGAATTCCCCATTTTGCTCTCCCTCTAAATTGTCTTCAAATATTACTGTTTCACCCGGCACAAAATCATATTTAGACCAGGGTTTAGCAACCTGATCATCTGTGGTTTCTTCAGCGTTCAGTTCATTTTCTTTGGTTTGTTTTTCTTCTGGTTGAGGTTCTTCTCCTTCCAAAGCTTTTTCAACCTCCTTTTCGGCTTTCTTTTTTAGTTTGCCAAGTATTTGTGCTTCAGACACTGTAGGCATCTGTAGGAACAAGCCAACTATCAGAAATAAAAATATATTTTTCATGATCTGTAGATATAAAATTGATTTCTTTTAACGTTTGGAACAAAACTATGAACCCCTTTGAAGGATGCCAATGATATAGATCAGCACCACTTAGTATTTCTATGTGAGATTATAGCTTCTTTTCCAACTCTTTAAAAAAGAGATAGATTCAAAGTGATTAGGGCCGTTTTTTGATGAATTTATCTCCAGCACTATCCTACCGGCACGCACGGGAACCTATCAATTCTCTAACTCCATATCACCATCAAACACCTGCATACATTTTTCGATTTCCTTATGGGCCCTCTCCGTGGTAAAACCAAGTCCAATGGCATATTTAAAAATCAAATTTCGCTCCTCTTCATCAATTTCATGGTCGGCACAGATAATGCTGAACAGGTCATGGAGCCGTTCAATACGTTCTTCCAACGAATAGGGAGGAATCAAGTGGTACTTCCCGGGATTTTTTAATATGGTTTTGACTTCTTCCTGTGAAACATCGAGCTTAACGGCCAAACGCTTCAAAACAATTTCTTCTTCGGGATTGATAGGGCCATCTATGATCGCCAACTTTACAATTGCGGCGAAATGCGATACTTTACTTTCGTGCTCCCCCGATTCGTAAGCTTCAAAGATTGACATATTCTGTTTATTTTTAAGGTTCCAGTTTACTCAATAACTGCTTTTCAACTTTATTAATAGCTTAAAGCATTCCTCCTATATAGTTAAACACCCTTGTTTTGTAATCATTAATCCCGGTATAGAATTCCTCAAAACGATCTTTTAATTCCTTATGGTTTTCCAGGTAAAAGGTATCGCAAGAAATGTCCTGACACTCCAAAATACCTTGTAACTTGTCTTCATATTCGGCGATTTCTTTCTTTAAGTTCTTCGTCTCCTTTACCCTGGTCTCAATTTCATGCCTGAACTTTTGTAACCGTTCAAAAAGATTAGGTGTGTTTTCTTTGTAAATATGAGCATTCAATAACTGTTCTATAAACCGGGTTTCAGTTTCAATATATCCAAGGATCAATTTCCACCATTGGGCATCATGGTGGAAAGCCGTCAATAGTTCTTCCTGTGTGTTTTGTTCGCCCAACATTTTAGCTATTTTAAAATTGATCGAAAAGTTACGTTTTTTGGTAGCTCTTTTAAATGATCCATATCAGTTCTGTGTCTTTTTTTCTAAATAATTTGCATCACTTTTGCGCCCCTGATCTTTTGTTCCTTTAAATCAATTAGTGCTTCTTTGGCCTGTTCCTTATTATTTTAAATAGGTGAGCAGTTCAGTGAAAAATTCAAACAGGTTTCTGATCAGGAAGCGATTCAGTTGTTGGAAGAAACCAATGCACCAATGAAACCTAGCCTTTGACTACCACTACAGGTCTAAGTTTAGCTACTTTCCTGGCAATACCGGAATTACATACGGTCTCGACCACCATATTAACATCTTTATAGGCTATGGGTGCTTCTTCGGCTATTCCTTTAAAGGAACCCGCTTCTACAAAAATGCCTTTTTCTTTGAGATTTTCTTTGAGTACCGGAGCGTTTACTTGTTTCTTTGCAGCCGTCCTGGACAACCTTCTTCCCGCTCCGTGGCAACATGAACCGAAGGTCAGTTCCTTGCTTCTGGTAGTGCCGGCCAACACATAGGAACAAGTACCCATGCTTCCGGGAATAATCACGGGTTGCCCTACCGATTTATAGGATTCAGGTAATTCTTCATACCCCGGACCGAAAGCCCTTGTAGCCCCCTTACGGTGTACAATAACCTGAGCTTGCTTTCCATCGACTAAATGTGTCTCAACTTTGGCAATATTGTGCGCCACATCATACATCAGTTTAAGAGGTTCAATGTTTGGTCCAAAAATATTCCTCCAGGCGTTTCTGACCTCCCACGAGATTACTTCCCTGTTGCACCAGGCATAATTGGCCGCAGCACACATGGCTTTGAAATAATTCTGCCCTTCTTTGGAATTGAAAGGCACGCAAGCCAATTCCCTATCGGGCACTTCAATGCCATAATTGGGCATTGCAGATATGATTTGACGAATGAAGTCAGTGGCGACCTGATGCCCTAACCCACGGGATCCGGTGTGAATCAATATCACCACCTGACCTTTGGCCAGTCCGTAAGCTTCTGCAATGGTCTCTTCATAAATTTCCGCTACATAATCCACCTCTACAAAATGGTTTCCTGAACCTATAGTGCCCAGTTGGTCAGTACCCCTTTTTTTTGCCATATCGGAGACCAAAGACGGATCTGCATTTTCCAACCGACCATTGCTTTCCATAAAAGCCAAATCCCTCTTTTCCCCATATCCTTTTTCAACAGCCCACTCGGCTCCTTTGAGAAGCACTTCATCCATTTCTTGCGCAGAAAGTTTAATTTGCCCGCCTTTTCCCATCCCAGAAGGGACCTGGGCATACATTTCTTTGGATAGCATCTCCAATTTATCCTTGATGTCTGCTATTTTTTGGTCGGAAGTAAGTAACCGTACCCCGCAATTGATATCATAGCCTATACCCCCTGGGGAAATTGCTCCGTCTGGATGCAAAGTGGCCGCAACGCCACCAATGGGAAAACCATATCCTTCGTGAACATCGGGCATAACAAGGGAAGCTCCCTTTATACCGGGCAGGGATGCCACATTTACCAATTGCACAAGGGACCGATCTTCCATAATGGCGTCGAGCAAAGGTTCGGATGCCAATACCCTGGCGGGTACCCGCATATTAGGTCGGAATGCTTTGGGAATCTCCCACAAGAAGTCTTCTATTTTATGGATATCGGCTTTTTTAATTTTCATTTGTTAAATATCAAAAATGATCAGGGTTTCCCAGTCTCTGTTATTATTTTTTTGCACATCAGCCTCATGGTAAGTCACTGCCTTGATTTCCTCATCAAAACCGTGAGCTTGTCTGCCATGAATCTCTGCTCTTATCTTCCTGGTTGTCAACTCCAAAATTTTTATTTCACAAAAAATCGCTTTTTCGGCATAAGAAGAAGATAGTACTTCAGATAAAAAATCAATAAGCAGGCAGGTTTCATCATGTGCCGTAAGTTCAATTTTTAACTTGAGCACAAATGGGCCATTCTTATCACAAAAACCATCCTTTAAAATGTTACCCATTCCCAATACTCCTGCAGTAAAAAGCTCTTCTAGACTGGAACCCTCTATTTTCATACGGATATCAGCAGTGTGGGGAAGGAATCGAATTTTCATTTTTTGGTCGCTTTCACCACTAGAAAGGAGCCCTCTCCAAAACCTGGTTTTGGAATTTGTATTTTCTCGATCTCACCTAAGTTACCAAAAAGGGTTTGGTTGAATTCCAGGTTTTTGAATTCTGCTTCCTTTAGCAATGTCTGTATTCGGTCTACAGTATAAAAATTGGCCTTTGCGAAGAACGTACTTCGATGGCGTTTTTCGATATATTGTTGCGCTATACTTCTATCCTTATCCAAAAATCCGATCAATACAGAACCTTCGTGTTTTAATACCCTGTGTGCTTCGGCCAAAGCATTCTTTAAACTAGTTAAATGGCAAATGGTTACAAAAAGCACAAAATCGAATTGCATGTCTCCGTACGGAAGGCGTTCAGCTAACCCTTCGATAACCTCTATTCCCCTTTTGATAGCCTTTTCGGCCATTCCTCTGGAGGGCTCTACGCCTTCTTTGATTCCTAAAGGAAGGGCAAATCTTCCGGTTCCCAAACCCACTTCAATACCGCTGATATTTTCCGGTAGTTTTAATAATTGTTCCCTAATCGCGGCAATTTCGGATTGATAGACTTCAGGATAGTCTTCGTACCATTTCTCATATTCTTCTACGTGTCTGTCAAATATTTCTGTGTGTGTCATCGTGCTTCTGTTTATGATTCCTTAAATATCATTAGAATAAAGTCCAGCTGCAATGATCTATGTCAACCTGCACAGATTTTTAGAAGTAAAAAAACCAGGCCTGCGATTAGGACACCTGGTAAGAATGTCAACAAAAAGATAATGTACCGCCCAAAGGAAATTCAGCTTTTCCTCGATACCTTCTCGAACCAACCAAATTAATTTAGGTCAACCAATTTTAGTGTTCCAAAACTTCGAAAGTTACTTTGGTATTTACACGATATTCAGAAATCTTATTATTCGCTACGGCTACCTGCATGTCTTGCACGTAGACCGATTTGATGTCTCTCACGCTTTTTGAGACTTCGTTAATAACATTTTGTACGGCATCTTCAAAACTTTCCGTAGAATTTCCTAAAATTTCAACAACTTTTAATACTGACATAATTATTTGTTTTGATTAATTTATAAATTAAATTCCTGTTCTTAAGCAATCAATAGCCGAACTTCGGTGCATATCGCTTCAAAATTAAATTACTGATGAAGCTTCACCAGGAGTTGAATCAATCTCCCGAGAATCGATGTTCAATACGGTGTATTTTCCTTGGCAACCATCAAAACCTAAAAACAGCGTTCATCGGACTTTCCTTTACGGGCATTTGTTCAGGAGGCAAAAAATACACTTCACCCCCTTGTTCGAAAGTTTGCACCGCAGCCAAATTGGCTAACGATACATTGTTAATTTCGTGTTTTTCGTCTATTGAAACTTCGTTGTCCTTCTTATCATAAATACCAAATACATCGGCGCCTTCTTCGATAAAAAGTGTATCAATCTTACCATTGAGCGCGGCGTTCACAATGGCATCTATCTCATAAGAAGTCTTTTGTGTATGGAATAATTCTTTGAACTTATTAATCTTATTGAACTGAGGTCGCTGAAAATATTCCTCGACCAGCATCCATGATTCCTGATGTCTTTTATCATCCTTTTTATATTCGGGGTCCCCTGACAGGTGCTTATCGTACAGATTATTATACGTATTCGCTTCAGCATACAGCGCGTACAGCCGATCGATACATGAAAGTACCAAGGGAGCCTTCGAATCTGATGTGATTTTTTTTACACCTTCGTCCAGCATCCTGAAATACCGCAACAATTCATCCTTTTCATCATCCTTTCCCGCGCCTTGCCCGTGAAACGATGCCCCGTACGTAGCCTGTCCGCTCCTGAACTGCAAATTCTTTTGTTCATAATCGGACCCCACAGCATCTTCCAATTGTTTCGGAGCAAAATCCTGCAGATACCTATCCTTAAAAGAGTAACGTGACCCTTCATACAGTTTTACGTAATCCTGGCTAAGATCCAAAAGATAGTAAAGCCCATCGTTATGATATAACGGTAGCAGGGGTAAAAGATAAAAATGGCCCGCTACGTAGGTTTTTGTCTCGAATGAAATGGGAACCATAAAGTATCTCATTCCATCCTCTGAATCCAAAAAGATAGCCAATCCATCGGAGGGGTTCCTCCATAGCTCCACCTTGTCTAAAAGCTGCTCTACAGGTTCGAGATATTCTTCTATTTCATTCATCTGCATTTGATGTTCCACCAACGTTTTCTGTACCTCGTTGATACTTTGTCTAAGCCGGGCCTGCGCCAAATGCATATTCTGTTCCTTGCCTTTTTTATCCATGGGCAGGAATATGGAAACACAATAAAGATTGCGTGTTTCGGCTAGGGTTTCAAATTCTTTTTTAGGCAGTGGATGTTTTTCGGAAATATTCATGACTCAACTATTTTGAGCCAAAATACCCAAATCAAAGAGAACTTAAAATGATTTAAATCAGTAGGTTGAAATTATTGAGATCGCCTTAGTGAGTGATTAACGACCTATTATACCAATACTCTTCTTTAAGATAAAAGGGGCTAAGAAATTTTTTGCTCTTTTAGGTGTTTTTCAATAGTAGTTAAAAGGTCTTCAAGTTCAAAAGGTTTGGTTAGGTAATCATCCGCACCAGCATCGATCCCTGCCTTAACATCTATCTTTTCTGTTTTCGCACTGAAAAAAATAAATGGTATTCTTTTTAGATCAGGATCTTGCCCCACATGTCTAAGTACCGCAAAACCATCCATCTCCGGCATAAGAATATCACAGAGTATCAGGTCCGGGGTTTCACATTTAATCCTTTCGAGACCCGTCCTACCGTTCGAAGCGGTGGTTACAAGGTAGCCCTCGAGCTGTAAAAGTTCTGCGGTATTCCCGCGAATGCCCACATCATCTTCAATAATAAGAATGCGTGTCATAAGCAATATGAATTGGGATATAGAAGATACAAAAACAGTTCTTATTGAAAGAATAATCCTATTTAAAATGTGAACTTTCTTTCAAATAAGGAAAGTTCACATTCTGGCCACTCCCATTCCTGTACATCCCTAACCAAACCAGAACCATGTAAAGCATATCCCCAGCATGGAAAAAAGTGGTCTTAACTTATTTTATCCACGAAACTGCCAATGGAGAGCAAGGAATGATTTATATCATTTCCGATTAGCGTCAATGTAACTTCCTTTATGCCAGAATTTTTAAGAAACAAACTTTGATAAAAAGAAAACTATAAAAATAGCAGCGATTACCTTAATTATGTTATTTACATCATGCGCAAGCCAAAAAATAGTTGTGATAGTACAGGACAAGTAATAAGGGTAAATAAATAAACATTGAAATGAATAAGATCATCACCCTGACCATGAACCCTGTAGTTGATAAAGACACCTCTGTAGCAGGCATTGTGCCCAACAAAAAGTTGCGATGCAAAGCACCTGATTATTATGCGGGAGGTGGAGGCATCAATGTTTCAAGGGCTTTGAAGAACCTGGGTTTTGAATCGCTTTGTATGTATTTGTCGGGCGGCCCAATGGGAATCCACTTGCAACAATTAATATCCAATAATAACATCGAACAAAAAGTAGTTCCAATCGAAGGGTGGACCCGTGAAAACCTTTCCGTAACCGATACAAATACCCAGCTGCAATACCGATTTGTAGTTCCGGGGCCTAACGTAAAAAAAGAAGAATGGAAGGAGGTACTGACCCTTTTGGAGGAAATTTTAGAAAAAGACGATTTTTTAGTCGCCAGTGGAAAATTACCCCCCAAAATGCCAACTGATTTTTATGTACGGGTCTCGAAAATCACAGATAAAAAGGAAGCGAAACTGGTATTGGATACTTCCGGCGAAGCATTGCTTCCCAGCATGAAAGCTAACATTTTTTTAATGAAGCCCAACTTGGGTGAGCTGAGCACTATTTTGCATGTAGCATCCATTTCGGCTATGGAACTGGAATCTTTGGCCAAAAGGCTCCTTGAAGAAATTAGTTGTAAAGTACTCGTGGTTTCCTTAGGTGCGAAAGGTGCATTATGGGCGACCAAAAATGAAATAGAATATATTCCCGCCCCTACGGTACATCAAAAAAGTACTATTGGCGCAGGCGACAGTATGGTCGCTGGTATGGTATTCAGCCTAACCCATGGAAAATCATTAGGGGAAGCCGTAAAATATGGCGTAGCATGTGGTACGGCCGCTACGCTTCATCCTGGGACACAACTTTGTAATAGGGAAGATGCGGACAAATTATGTGAGTGGATAGAAAATAATACTGTTAAAAAAGCGAAAAAAATCCCCAAACTGATCTAGGTCATTTGGAACTAGAAATCGACCTTGTATTTTTGTGGCTTAGTTAAGAATAATAAAGTTCATTGAAAAATTTACAAGCCTTACTCGGGGGAATTAAGGCTTGACAGGATGGAAGAGGCATGACGTTCCTTTAGACCATTTGAATCGCGATAAGGTTTAGCTATAAATTTTGTTGAGGTCAGTGTAAGCGGTAATCGGATCAGAAAGCATCATCCGGGAAACCGGAACATTTGGGTGTTCCGGTTTCTTTTTCAAAAAATAGTATTAACCTGATGAAGGTCATGTTAAACTTGGATGCCATTCCTTAGTTTAGCATCTTAGTTGAATGGAATAGTTCTTTGAAAACGGAGTCTGAACGACTTCTACACATCATAAATAACGATAAACTTATTATTCGTGGGGAGTAATAAGGTCTAGCATAAGAAGGTGTCGAAAATGCCCCATGCCGTGTGGTTTTAGCTATGGCCTAGCAATAGGTTTCACTCAAAATTACGCAAAGCGGTCAAAGGTGGTTTTTACACTTTCTTGGAAACTGGAACATGCAAATGTTCCAGTTTCTTTATAGTATTGATCGGCATCATTGCAAAATGGTAAAGGTCATAGTAAAGAAAACGGATGCAGTTGGTACTCCAATCGATCGTTTAGGTCGTTTTAGCAATAAAATGGTTTAAGAGATTGATAAAAAAGTGTTGATGAATCCCCTTTCTTTATGGAAAACAGGAAGTTTCGGCTTCCTGTTTTTTTTTGTCAGTAATATATGGGCTTCGAAGCAACAATCACATAGCGACCATGGCCTTCATCTTCCTTCTAATATTTTGGGAAAATTTTCCGCAAATACTTTATGATGACTTTTAATTAATTCGACAGTTATTTAATCCTTTCATTTACCTGTGTTTCTGTTGCTTCCCGGGGTATTCCTATTGCTCCTGCCCCGATTGGAATTATTCTCGTCATGATACCCCCGAATGTTATCATCATTATAATCTCGAATCCGTTCATATCGGGATCGCCCTAAATCGATGTGACTGTAACGAGGTGGTAATATGTTGCGCCGCACCCAAACGTTTCCCTCCAAATACAGATAGGTTCTTGCCGACAGATCGTAGTAAATCATGTATTCGGGAAAATAGACATAGCGCACCACCTCTACCCGGTTTGGATAAAACCAAGGCGGCGGCGGATTGTTGGGCCGAGAAGTAACTACAACCGGGCCACATCTTGCCAATAACAATAAAACTATAACCATAATAAATAGTATTCCTGATTTAAATAGCGCTCTGTTTTCCATCACTTTTAATTTCAATAACAAATTAAAGGGAGGATAGAGAAATTCGAAATGACCTACATCATATCAGAAGACATGCATTTAAAATAATTTTGTGATTGTTCTACGGAAAAATACCCGTGTCCTAATATATGATGATAAAGGATTGTTCAAATAAATACAACGATCCATATAAGGTCATGAAGACTTTAAGCACAAGCATATCAGATACCGTAGAAGTATTATATCAATTTGCAATTTTAGAAAGAAATGAAGCAAGTGTCAAATAAAAATAAAAAAGGAACATCCAATACTTCGGGAAGCGATAAAAACTACCCTAAACCGCCCTATGGAGGTTATGGTTTCAGTTGGTACTATTTCTTTCTATTTGGACTCATATTGTGGTTTGCTCTCTTTTCCAATCCCGTTTCCGGTACCAGGGAAATCAGTTGGTCTTTTTTACAAGACACCCTTTTGGCACAACGGGAGGTAGCAAAAATAGTTGTGGTAAACAAAGAATTCGCGGAAATCCATATCAAAAAAGACCACCTGGGAGATCAAAGGCACAAGGAGGTCAGCGAAAAGTTGTTCCGTGCTGAAGAAAGCCCACTATACCGGATAACCATCGGATCGGTAGAGACTTTTGAGGACAAATTGCAACGCGCCCAAGAGGATTTTTCCTCTTCAGAAAAAATAAGTGTACAATATGAGACCCGTACCAGTTGGATCGGTATCCTATCCTGGCTGTTACCTTTTGGGATTATCATTTTATTCTGGATGTTTATGCTACGGCGAATGGGTGGAAAAGGTACAGGTGGAAATCCGCTCTTCAATTTTGGGAAATCAACGCCCCATATTTCGGAAAAAGGCACCAAAAGCTCGGCAAGCTTTGAAGATATTGCAGGTTTAAAAGAGGCCAAGTTAGAAGTCATGGAGGTAGTGGACTTCTTAAAAAATCCTGAAACCTATACAAAATTAGGCGCTAAAATCCCCAAAGGAGTATTGTTGGTAGGCCCTCCCGGAACGGGAAAGACTTTAATGGCCAGGGCCGTTGCAGGCGAAGCACAGGTTCCTTTTTTCTCAATGTCGGGATCCGAATTTGTAGAAATGTTTGTGGGCGTGGGAGCCTCCAGGGTACGCGACCTCTTTAAAAAGGCCAAGGAAAAAGCACCGAGTATCATATTTATCGATGAAATAGATGCCGTGGGCCGTTCCCGTGGTAAAGTCAATGCGTTTCAGGCCAATGATGAACGGGAAAGTACTTTGAACCAATTACTTACGGAACTTGACGGCTTCGGCCCCAACACAGGAGTTATCGTACTGGCTGCCACCAACCGCCCCGATGTGCTGGACAAGGCCCTGCTGCGCCCTGGAAGGTTCGATCGCCATATTTATCTGGAACTGCCCACTAAGGAGGAACGAAAGGAAATCTTCGGAGTGCATCTTCGCCCACTGAAGCTTTCAAAAGATATAAATGTAGATGTTCTTGCTAAACTGAGTCCCGGTTTTTCAGGGGCAGACATCGCCAATATCTGTAATGAAGCCGCCTTGATCGCGGCCCGGAAGAAAAAAAAGGAAGTGGAACAAGAAGATTTTATAGAAGCACGGGATCGGGTCATAGGTGGTCTGGAACGCAAAAGCAAGATTATCTCGCCCAAGGAAAAAGAAATCGTGGCACACCACGAGGCGGGGCACGCAGTGGTCAGTTGGTATCTTAAAAATGTAGATTCTTTGGTCAAGGTGTCCATCATTCCGCGAGGAAAATCTTTAGGTGCTGCCTGGTACCTGCCTGAAGAAAGGCAAATTGTAACCAAATCTCAATTTATGGATCAGATTTGTGCCTCTTTAGGTGGTCGTGCCGCGGAGGAGATTATTTTTGACGAGCCTTCCTCAGGTGCTTTGGATGATTTGGAAAAAGTGACGAAGCAGGCTTATACCATGGTAGCCTACTATGGTCTGGATGAGGAGATAGGCCCAATCAGTTTCTACGACTCCTCGGGACAAAATGAACGGTTGTTGGGGAAACCCTACAGTGAAAATATGGCGCAACAGATCGACAAGCAAGTAAATGAGTTAGTTACCACGGCCTATAAAAGAACAAAAAACTTACTACTGGAACATCGTGAAGAACTGGAAAAACTGGCGCAGCTCCTCTTAAAACAAGAAGTGGCAGAAAAAGAGGATCTGGAGAAGATTTTGGGAAAAAGAGGCGTAAAAGAACTGGTCGAGAGCAAGGAGTGAAATTATAGAACTGAATAAACTAATAAAAATAAAGTCATCATGGAAAAAACACACAAACCGGAAGAAGTAATCTTCAATGAAGATTTACATTTTGAACACCAACAATGGCGCTCAGAACTTGCATTTTGGGAAGACGAGTTAAAATCCTTTAAAAACAGATTAAGTGAACTTGTAACCCGGTGGACTGATAAAACAGTATTGGCAGAATTGGAACATTATCAAAATGAATTTATCCTTCATGGCGGTGTCATAGACGATTTGCAGGAGGCAATTGAGCAACATGAGACCCGTATTGCCGCTCAAACAAAAACAGGGCAGAATACATTGGATACCCTGCTTGTAAAAAGACATCTGGAATTCAGAAACCGTATGGAAACCCAACGGCAGATCTATGCAGATTTGAAAAAGGAATTTTTTAGATTTCTTTCAAGGTATATGTAGCAATATCGGGCCAAAAAAGAGCTGTTTCCCAGGGCATTTTCTCTTAAAGATCTAAATGTCCGAACCCTGTTTTGGGCTGCTGATCGGGTTAAAGTAAAGACAAGGACAATCTTTATAGGCATGTTTAAAGATGATATATCACTGGCATTTACTATAAATCGAGGAGATGCTCTCCGTTGTTCCGTATTCCTTTGTGAAAATGTTGATTCCCATAGGCATGCCTAATGAATTTGTTTGCCGGTTTTTACTTCTTCGTCCTTAAATTCAAAGTTTTTTAACATACCCAAAGACCATTTTTTTAAACTCGCGGAAATCGCTCGTAAAAAGTTGCATACGATTCTTTAGGTTTTTATGCCGGTCTCTGTAATCGACATCCGCAATTCCTTTTTCGCCTTTTTCCAAACGGGCCAATAATTTTTCATGACTGATAATATCGTCCGCGAGATAATCGAACAGGTTCTCATGGATCTTGTCCAGATTACTTAGCATTTTGCCATATTCCATTTCTCTGCTATCTTTTTTGCGTAACAGATCGGCGAAGAATCTGGTCTCGTCTTTCCAGAAGGCCAAGGTTTCAAGCCATTCTAGACTCTCTCTATGTAGAATGTCTAACCCTACACCCAATAAAAAATCTTTACTTTGATTTAAAGCTTTCGTATTCATGGTGGTAGTAATTATTGATTTATTTCTTTGTCCCTATTATAAAAACTGGTTTTGAGTGCCTTACGGGCATCTTCTAAAAGTTGTTTCACTTCCTTGAGGCTTTGATTTCTTATTTCTGCGATTTCCTCGACATTAAAATGGTGTTCCGTTGCAAGTTCGTATATCGCACGCATAGATAGTGGCAAATGGTACAATACCATTTCGGCATGCTTCCTGATATTCTCTTCACCCCATTCCCTGTCCAGTTTGGCAATCATTTCATTATTGTCATCTTCCACAAAAACGTGGTTCAGTATATAATCCTTGTTTCCGTAGGATATATCGTCCATTTCTTCCATCATAACCAGATCGCCATCGCCGTCGGTAGAAAATTTTTCTTCCATAGCATCCCAGGCAGGTTTTGAAAAATCATCGATGTTCTGAAAGAAAACCTCATCGTATTCCTCATCGACAATTTTATCCTCCAACAGTTCATCAGCCTTTTTGAATAACCATGGGTATAAGTCTTTTTCATTTTTGACCTCATCAAAATGATCATACGCCGTGATGAACAATTGATCTACAAAATCGGCAGGCCTGTATTTTCCCTGGGGAAGGTTTCCTTTTGATATGGCGGTATTCAGTCTTTTCACGATGTACCGATTTACATGAGGTAAGGTTTTTAACAACAGTTCGCTAAACGCTTTTTTCTCGCCCATTTTCCTATGCCGGACCAAATCAGAAAAAGTACTCGCTACAAATACTCGGAACTCCTTTTGGCTTTTGTAATAAGTTCTAGTGCTTTCCATTTTATTGATATTTTATAAAACAAAAATGCGAACATAAAACGTTCGGTGAAATGATTAGCATCAGTCAGAACGATTTTGTAGGGGAGAATAAAAGCATGTTAAAAAAGTGCCTGACTGATGTGCGTCATTTTGAATAATAGTTGTCAAGGCTATTTTTAATGCGATCTAATTGTTGAAGTCAACAGATTTTCTCCGGAGTTTATCATGAGCCAGGACGAAGGACGGTAATGACTCTCTAGTAAAATTATATTCTGAATTTGCCTGGGTAGTAAGCTTAATAGAAAGGATGAAATCTGTTGAGAATCCATATAGCGACAAATTTTTTTTCCTGTTTCAGGTATTACCATGAAAGACCTGATCCGGTATTACGAAGAAATCGCCGATACTACTTCAAAATCAATTTAAAATAACAGCATCATGAATACTTCGGAGCAAAGAATAGCGGTCCTCGATAAAGTAAGCAAGAAATTGGAGAATGCTTTGGATTTAGATTCCCTCATAGAAAAGCTCTCCGATTCACAAGTAGTATTATTAGGCGAGGCCTCTCACGGCACTCACGAATATTACACTTGGCGTACGGCCATAAGCAAAAGGTTAATCGAAGAACACGGTTTTAATTTTATTGCCGTAGAGGGCGATTGGCCCGATTTTTATCGCGTGAACCGATATGTAAAACACTATGAAAACAGTCATAACAGTTCAGTAGAAGTATTAAAAGAATTCAACCGATGGCCTACCTGGATGTGGGCCAACTGGGAAGTAGAGGCCCTGACCAACTGGTTGCACATACACAATGAAAAGCTGCCTGCCAATGAAAGGGTGGGTATCTACGGCCTTGACGTTTATAGCCTGTGGGAATCCATGGAAGCCATCATGGACTATCTGATGACCCACGACATTAGCTTAGTGCCTTCGGCCAAAAGGGCCCTGGGCTGTTTTGAACCTTTCGGCGATGAAAAGGGTATGGCCTACGCAAGATCATTGCAGCGTTTTCTGCCCAAAACCTGCGAAAACGAAGTGATATCATTGCTTCAGGATATTAAAAACCGCGCCCAACATTTCAATACCGATTTAGAGGCCTCCCTGAATATGGAACAGAATGCCCATATCGCGAAAAATGCGGAAGCCTATTACCGTTCCATGGTACATGCCAACCAAAGTTCATGGAACCTGCGTGACCATCATATGATGGATACCCTAAAGCGCTTGCTCCATTTTCACGGACCCAAATCAAAGGCAATTATCTGGGAGCATAACACCCATGTTGGGGATGCCAGGGCAACGGACATGGCATTGGACAGTACCGTAAATGTAGGTCAGTTGGTACGCGAGCAATTGCCGGGCCACAATCCTAAAATAGTAGGTTTTGGATCGTACAAAGGTACAGTCGTAGCCAGTTCAGAATGGGGCGCTCCCATGCGGAATATGCATGTTCCGGAAGCCATCGAAGGTTCGTGGGAACAGCTTTTGCACCAAACCGGAAAAGGGGATCAATTGTTGTTTATGAACGACTTAAAGGGAAATAACCTCTTTAAAGACCCGATTGGGCAACGTGCTATTGGGGTGGTGTACCACCCGCTCTTTGAGAAAATAGGTAATTACGTACCCTCGGTTATGCCCGAACGCTATGATGCCTTTATCTATATTGATACTTCGGAAGGGGTGCATGCTATGGATGTGTATGTAGATAAATCGCAACTGCCTGAAACGTATCCCTGGGCATTTTAGGTCTATCCTTCCCTGTCCAATTTTCCATTTTTACAAGTAGCCCAGGTTTAACTTCATACAATTACATATGTATTTTCGAAACCCTTTTTGGGCTTTAGATTTCACAACACAGATCTCATGAGAGGATTTTATGGGTCAATGTATCCCCAGAAATCTGGCGGCAAATTTATACCTGAATAAATTTATCCATGCTGATGTTGGTCATTCCAGAACACCATTGATCCCCTTATTTTTGCATTCGGAATCCTTCATGGATTCAGGTTTAATAGTTTAATTAAAAGAAATTAAAATGGAAACATTATTAGAAGTACAGGAAAAAATTACACCCATGCCCAGAATCGGCGACAGCGCACCCTCATTTCAGGCTGTGACCACACAGGGTATGATTAATTTTCCCGATGATTACAAAGGAAAATGGGTCATCCTCTTTAGCCATCCCGCAGACTTTACGCCCGTTTGTACCTCCGAGTTTATGACCTTTGCCAAATTGGAGGACAAATTCGCCAATACCAATTGTAAACTGGTGGGGTTATCCATAGACGGACTATACAGCCATATTGCGTGGTTGCGCACTATAAAGGACAAGATCGAGTTCAAGGGTATGAAAAATATGGAGGTTAAGTTTCCCTTAATCGAGGATATAACCATGGAGATAGCTAAAAAATATGGTATGATCCAGCCCGGAGAAAGTAAGACCCAGGCAGTACGTGCGGTATTTTTTATAGACCCTCATGGAATTATCCGTGCTGTTATTTATTATCCATTGAGTTTGGGACGGAATTTTGACGAAATATATCGCGCCCTGATCGCCATGCAGACCGCCGATGAATTTTCCGTAGCCACTCCTGCCGATTGGCAGCCTGGAGATGATGTCATCGTACCTCCCGCCGGTTCCTGCGGAACTGCCAAAGAGCGTGTAGAATCTGCAAATGGTGAAATGGAGTGTGCCGACTGGTTTTTCTGTACCCGAAAATTGGATAAGAAAAAAGTGCTCGAGGCAGTGCTTAAAAATTGACAAAACTCCAATCGGTTGTCATTCCGAGATGCGAAGAATCCTTCATATGCAACATATTGGCCGGTGATACTTCATGTATCGGAATGACAACTCCATGTAAAAAATGACAACAGTATTGAGATTGAACTAAAGAAAAAAATCATGAAACAACTACAAAGGTATACCCTATCAATGATTTTTGTCTTTCTTATATTTTCCTGCAATACTTCCGAAAAAAAGAAGGTCCCACAGATGGACGAACGTACTCAAGTACAATCGACACAGAACTATTCTGTAGACACTACAGGGGTTTCCATCAAATGGACCGCCTATAAGTTTACCGAAAAACTTGGGGTAAGTGGCATATTTGACCAATTCGCCTTAAACCTTAAAAATGATCATGGTCCACTCGAGACCCTGTTGGAAGATGCCGAATTGACTATCAATACAGTATCGGTAAATACGGGAAATGAAATTCGGGACCCCAAATTGAGGACTTTCTTTTTCCAGGTATTCCATACAGATACCATTTTCGGAAAAATTCTCGATACAGAGGAAGGCAAGGAAGCTTTGGAACTTAAAATGAACAATATTACGAATGATGTGGCATATACGTATTCCCTAAAAAACGATACCCTTATCATGACCACCCATATAGATGTTATGCAATGGAACGGAACAGAAGCACTGAAATCCCTTAACAAAGAGTGCTATGAAGTTCATACCGGTATCGATGGAGTTTCCAAACTTTGGCCAGATGTGGATGTTGTTTTGAAATTACCAATTAAAACGGATTTGTAGAGGGAATGAAAAAGGTGGCTTATTACAGGTCAAAAACAATTCCCAATCGCATATTTAAGGTATTTGCCCTTTATACCTGCCCTTCGGGCTTGGCTTCGCGAAAGCGATGCAGGCGGGTTTTCAGTCAGGAGTTGTTGTCTAATCTGTCTGAAGAATTTAATCCGCCACTGATTAATTAATTATTGGGGGTTTACGATGTTTTGTTCCTTGTTCATATGAGTATGCAAGCTTTATCAAAATAGGTTCATTATACATTTTACCCAAAAATTGGAGCCCGACGGGTAAATTATCTTCGGAAAATCCCATAGGAACAGTAAAAGCAGGTTGCCCTGTATGGGGTGCAATAATTTGACTATTATCCCCTTTATATTCCTTTTCAAAGAAATCGATTCTTGCCGGCTTATTATTCCAAGACGGATAGACAATGGCATCCAGATTCAAAGAGTCCATAACAGATTCGATGGCTTCTCTGAAAGCAATTCTTTTTTCATCGTGGTAGGCGTCTAAACATTCAGAATCTGCGTTTCCCCATCTGCCAGTTTGACTGGTATAAGCCTGCAATCGCCCTTTTGAAAATTCCGATGTGGAACCAATCCTAATTATGTCTTCTAAAGTTTTAATAGTGTCTCTTTTAACGTAGGTATCTAAAAACGACTCCACGTCGGCTCGAAATGTTGCACACCACTGATTTTGTCTTAAGTTAGAAAAATCAGGAATTTGAACTGGGTCAACAATTTCAGCTCCTAATGAATCCAAATCTGAAATTGCTTTTACAAATAATTCATTTATATCGGGATCTATTTCGTAATCGCTTAGTTCTCGCAGTATTCCTATTCTGGAACCTTGCAGGCCATTCTTAATGAGAAACTGTCTGTAATTGTTTTGTGTTTTGTTCAAAGAATTTTTGGTGATGGGGTCTTTCGAATCAAAACCGACCATAACTTCCATTATACGAGTGGCATCTTCTACTGTACGGCACATTGGTCCTACAACATCATTTCTCAAAAACAACGGCACGATTCCTTCTCTGCTAATTAGCCCCAGTGTTGTTCTAAACCCCACTAGAGCACAATGTGATGATGGGCCTCGAATGGAGTTACCCGTATCGGTGCCCAATCCGCCAATAGCAAGATTAGCAGCAATAGAAGCAGCTGTTCCTCCACTAGAACCTGCCGGTACATAATCCAGATTATATGGATTGTAGGTGATACCACCTGTAGAGCTTTCAGTGTGCATTGGTGAAAATGCCCATTCAGCCATATTAGATTTTCCAATGATAATGGCCCCAGCTTCCACTAATTTTTTAATAACAAATGCATTTTCTTCCGGAATAAAATCTTTAAGAGCAAAAGCGCCTGCCGTAGTTGGAAGCCCTTCTGTATTAATATTATCTTTTACGATAATTGGAATTCCATGAAGTGGACGTAACACTTTGGTCCTTTTATATTCTTCATCTAGCTCTTTTGCAATCGACACCGCATTCGGGTTTATGATGGTCAAGGCATTTATTTTTGTATCAAGTAGTTCAATCCTATTCAAATAAGCCATAACCAATTGTTGACTAGTGTAATCTCCCTTTTCATAACTTTGATGAATCTGTTCAACGGTTAGTTCCACTAAGTCAATTTGCTCTGAAGGTTTTGGAGATTGACACCCATAAAGTGCGATGGCTACAGAAAATAATGCGACATATAATTTGTTCATTGGTATTACTTAATTTAATTCTTTATTAATCATTTCAACTAACTTTCTTCCTAACTCTCGTAAATCCTGTGTTACCCAGTAATGACTATTGAGTTTACAATGTTGATTTTCATTTTGATTTTTTGTACAGAAACTAACTTGTTATATCTGTACTAAAATAGTTTTTAATATTATATTTTAAGGATAGAGCTACATTTGATTGCTTTATATCTTCATTACAGTAGTCGCATAGCGGTTTTACGTGTGTAATCTTCTATTTAAGATAGTGTCTTAATACGTCTTAAATCTACTTTACAAAGCTTCTCGGTTACGCTGGCCGTGCCTCCGGAATTCTTGTGAATTTACATTTCAATAGCGTAAGCCATGTCCGAAAGCGCCGTGCACCTGGCAAATATCTGCAGCGAAGGAAGCAGCTTTCTCAAGGGAGTTTTCAATCAACAAGGGCGGCTGAACACTGGTGTTGGCTTTACCTCCTACATAGGAAATCAGGAATGCACTGATGAAGGCATCTCCTGCTCCGAGCGTGTCCGCTGGTATCACTACCTGGGGAGCCTGTCTAAACCAGGATCGACCATCGAACATAATGACTTCATGAGGACCCCGTGTGGCCACTGCGACGGAACAGCCTTTATTGACAACTTTCTCAAGAAGCTCCGTTACTGCTTCTTCGGTCCATTCGGCACAGGAAAAAAAAGCGAAATCGATGTACTGACATAGGGAAAGCGCATATTCGCTCTCGAAGTCATCCGAAAAGTCGTAGCTGATCAAGGGGTTGAGTTGTTGCAATTGAGCTAAATAGCCATCCATATAGCTGTACGCACTGGTATGCACAATTGAAAACGTCTGCAGGTAATCGAGATCGTCAAAAATGAATTCCATTGGTACGGATTTGCTAATCCCACCTTCGTTCGATGAAATAAAAACGCGCTCGCCAGCTTCGATTGTCAAAATTGCATGACCATTTGGTCCGTCAGCACTGCGGCAATGGGAAGTATCTACGCCTATTCGGGCGAGTGTTCGTTGCACATGCTTAGCACTTTCATCGCTTCCAAAAACACCCAGATAGGCCGAATTGCAGCCTAACATCGACGCATATACCGAAAAGTTAAGCGCGTTACCCCCCGGAAACATTGTCCGAATGTGACTATAGTCGTCCACAACATTGTCGCCGATACCTATAACCTTCATTGCGCGTTCTCCCATCATCAAAATTAGTATTCCACTTTACCCATATAACGGCGTGTTTCAAGTGGATGATTGCGAATATTTGCCAATGCCTCCCGGTAATCACACAGTACGCTGTAGAACAAGACCGGATTAAAAAACTCGACAACGGACTCGGGAAGCACCCCAATACCAAGCTCTTTAGCGTCGATTACTACATAATTCTTCGCGTAACTTTTAAGGAAGGCGAGCACCCTCTCATCAAGGGGACGAGTGCGGCCTTCATTCACCAAAAGAATGAAATTGGTTTTTTTGTCTGTAACTTCAAAAGGACCGTGAAAAAACTCACCGGAGTGAATTGCGCTCGCGTGCAGCCATTGCATTTCCATCAAAGAGCAGATCGCAAAGCCATAAGCGTGTCCGTAGCTCGCTCCGCTAGACAAAATATAGAACATTTTCTCATTCTGATACGTCTCTGCAAATGTCAGGACCCGCGCGCCCACTTTTTTGCGTGCTGCCGCAACGACATCATCTATCTTTAACAAAGCTTCCTGAAATTCGTGGTAATTGACATATCCCTCCGAGTGTTGCAATATTTCAAGACAAAGTGCCAGTGTAATTGCCATCGGATTATTTTGAACGCTTGATTCATCACCCCACTCGTAAACAACATTGTAATCCGAAAAAGCGGCAATATCTGATGACTTGTTATGAGTTAATGAGACCGTAAGAGAACCGGCTGCTTTTGCAACTTTCACCGCCTCAACTATTTCCGGGGTAATACCACTGTGCGAGCAAAAGATGACAACCGACCGTTCCCCCAGCACCTTCGGTACCGCATGAACAAACTCGTTGGCCGTATAGAGATCAGTGCGCAAAAGACAGCTTTCACTCCCCAGGAAGAATTTGCCCGGGTAGAGATCTACCAGTGAGCCGCCACAGGCAACTAAAAACACCTCAGACATTTGAACACCCTCCTTAGCTCTCGCCTTGAGCATTTTGACTAGTGCCTTAGTGTGCAGGGTGATTGAATTCATAAATATTTAATCTTTATCTAATGTTGGATACTTTTTTAATTTTAATAAACAGAAATAGTCAACAAGATCATTGTTGTAATCAACAATAGCAAAAGCAGCGGCATTATAAATTGCACCCACTTATTGAACCCTATTTTTACAATAGCCAACGCTGCCAGGATTAAACTTGTAGGATTGATCAAATAAAACAGACCCATCCCATATTGATAGGTGTTAACAATAATCTCTCTTCCAATGTTTACAGTATCTGCTAACGGGGACAAGATTGGCATGGTTAAAACAGCCATTCCTGAGGACGAGGGCATGAAAAAGGATAAACCCCCATAAATAAATAGCATGGCATTTGTAAACACACCTTTGTTCATCCCCTCTGTTATTGTACTGGCATGATATAAAATGGTATCGCTAATAAGTCCATCTTCCATTAAAATGGTAACACCCCGGGCGATGCCAACAATAAAGGCAACACTCAATAAATCTGCTGCCCCTTTTGCAAACACCTCCACGAAAACACTTTCTTTGATCTTTCCAATAATCCCAATAAGTATTGCTCCAACAAGAAATGTGGATGTCATTTCTACAAACCACCAATCTAAAAAAGAAACCCCATAGATCATAACGATGAAACATAGTGAAAATACAACGATAATTAGTCTAAGTCTATTTGTGAATTGCGTTGTTGTATTCATTGTATTTATTCCAAAAACCTTCTCCAGGGCTTCTTTTTGGTCATAAATAATTGACTTCGTTGGATCGGCTTTTACGCGTTTTGCATAGCGAAGAATGTATAGAATAGTAATCGTCAAACAAACAATCAGCATGATTAAGCGATTGTTGAGACCTGTGGTCCAATTTATTCCCGCCGCATCCGACGCAATAATCGTAGAAAACGGATTTATAGTAGAGCACATTGTCCCAATTCCTGACCCTAGAAAAATACAGGCAAGCCCAACCATCGCATCGTATTTTGCTGCCAGGAATACAGGAATTAAAATAGGGTAAAAGGCCATCGTTTCTTCCGCAAGACCAAAGGTTGTTCCACCAGCTGCAATTAGTGTTGTTACCAATATAATTAGAATATACTCTCTGCCTTTAAGCGTTTTTGCCATCCAGGATATGCCAGCATCAAATGCCCCTGTAAGATTCATTATGCCAATTAAGCCCCCAATAATAAGGATTAGAAAGATGATGTCTGCAGCTGCGATTATCCCTTTTATGGGCGATTTCGCCAAAGCTGCAAGGCCTTGTGGTTTTGATTCCAGTTCTTTATAGGTATTAGGAATTCCAATTGGCTTATAGATATCACCACTTGTAAATTTGTGAATAGGAATTTTAATGTTGAGGTTCTCTAAGCTTTCTTGTGTTGCAGGCAATTCAACACTTTCTACTATACCAGTTTTGGTAAATGTATTGCTTATGGCATTGTAAGCCAGGCTATCGTATTTCCCTGCAGGAACCAACCAGGTTAAAAGTGTTACAAATCCGGCGATGATGATTAGAATGGTTTGGGCTGTTGGAAATTTTAGTTTTTTCATTTATGAATTCTGTTACTATTTCTTAGTTAGTCCAAAAGCACCATGACAGTTTTAATAAACGACTCTTTTAATGACGTATTTTTGTTATTCGATACAGTTTATTCTTTAAATCAGAAGCATTAGTAACATAAATACAACCGGGGCTTAATTCCAGTTTGAAGATAGCATAAAATTCTTCCATCTAACAGCAGCTGGTATCATATACCTTGAAATTATAAAAGGCAATATTAAGCGCTTCATTTTCATCCCCATTCAGGAAATTGAGTAGTATTCAGATCCAGTGTTGCAATGGTCTGCATATCAGATTCAGCAAGCTCAAAATCGAAAATATCCAGATTTTCAATCATATGTGCTTTTTGGGAAGATCTTGGAATTGCAATAATTCCTCTCTGATAGTGCCACCTTAAGCATACCTGAGCGATGCTCTTGGTATACTTCTTGCCTATGGCAGCGAGGGTTTGGTTGCTGAAAATTTCATTTCGTCCGGCAGCAAAAGGAGACCAGGCTTCCATTTGCGTCTCAGAGTTATTCAAAATTTCATATGACTTGTCCTCCTGGAAGAAAACATGGGTCTCGATTTGATTGATTGCAGGTCTTATTTTGGCATATTCCATCATAGCATCAAGTTGATCAGGTTCAAAATTACTCACACCAATAGCTCGGATTTTCCCCTCCTTGAAGAGCTCTTCCATCGCCTGCCAAGTGCCTTTTACATCTCCTCTGGGCCGGTGGATAAGATATAGATCTAAATAGGCTACGTCCAGTTTGTTTATCGATGTTTCAAATGCCTTCTTTGTGCTTTCATAGCCCGAATCGTCAACCCAAAGTTTTGAGGTTATAAATAGTTCCTTTCTATCAATACCACTTTGCTTAATCCCTTCTCCTACAGCTTCTTCGTTTCCGTAAATATGAGCGGTATCAATAAGGCGATAACCCACTGAAATTGCATCAAACACACATCGTGTACCGATAGCTCCTTTTAGGGTATTTGTGCCAAAACCAAGCCTTGGCATTGGTATCCCGTTGTTGAGCAGTACGGTTGGAATTGAATTTTTTATTTGGGTAGCAGAAAGCGCTCCGAATAGTTCTGAACTGCCTAAACCCACAAACACAGTTGCAGCAGCAAACTTTGTGCTTCTTTTTAAAAACTCCCGACGTTTTACTAAACCCTTACCATGATTTTCCATACTTATTTCTCATTTTCTAATTTATATAAAAATAGCTAAAACTCTGATGAGTTTCAATTTCTTTTAACGGAGGCTCAAGAAGATAGGAGATTTGTAACTTGTTTAAAAACAAACTTTTTTGGCGGCCTCAACAAGAAATTAAGAATATACCTTTGGAAAGTGAAGCATTCAAAAAGGGATAAGACAAGAAAATAGCGCGATTTACGGGCGCCCACAAAACGCATTGTAATAGTCCACCACTTCCAGGGGCCTGGTCAACGAACGGTTGTTTATTTTTTCTACCAGGGTGGGGCAATCCCAAAAATAGCTGGCCAGGCGTTTCTTTTTAAGACCAAAGACACCTTGGGTGGCCCGTTCCATAGTGGTTTCACCTTCCCGTAGAAACAGTTCAAATTGATCCAGGTAATCATTGTCGTCATGTAAAAATTCCCTTGCATAACAACCTAAGGGTCCCATGGCCAATACCTTTAAAAAGACTTTTTTGCCATATCCGGGTCGGCTATAATAATGAAACTTAAAAAACTGATTTTCCTCAGCATACCAAAGGGATTCATACGTATGTATCCCTGCCTTATAGCCCAAAATGTCTTCCGCACTGTAGCGCTTTACCCTGCCGCGTTCATCCTTGAACCTGATTTTTTTAAAGAGCGTCCCGTCATTCCGGTCTTTCACCGATCCATAAAGTGAATCTTTACTGTTGAGCACTATGAATCCGGGTTCATAGGTTTGGGCCCTAATGCCTTGAAACGAATAACACAGTATTAGTATGAAGAACATGAAACCGACATTTTTACCATTATAAAGAAAAGCAGTAAATACCATGAAGAATAGTTTGAAGGTCACTAAAGACAAATAATATACCATAATCAGCGAACCTATTTGTTTTTCGCTCAAATGCTCAAATTATAGGTCTCCTTTAAAACTGCACCCTGTAATCATGATCAAATTGAGCAGGTATTGGCGCTTCTGTTTCCCCGGGTTCTGGTGAAGATGAATCTTTATACCTCGTGCAATGGTAGCGATAGAAACATCATTGTAAAGCATTGCCGTGTAAGCAATAGTTTTCCTTGCTATATGATGGCTGATGGACTTGTTGATGCCGACAATATGCTTTATTCACCGCCAAAGATTGCGGGTGCTTTCAAAGAATTGTCCAGATCATTTATAGCAATTATTGTGAGTGCGATTAAGGGAATAGCTATAATAGCAACCGTCAACCAGGTTGATTTGGTTTTACTCTGTATAAAAACTTCATCTATTTCATTAGTATCTAAAGGAATTTTGACCATATTTTTATTTAGTTTTTGAAGGCCACAGAATTGTCCCTCTTCAAATACTATTTGTTCATAATG
The DNA here is from genome assembly GCF_049669105.1 of Eudoraea sp. Lineage (NCBI taxonomy): Bacteria > Pseudomonadati > Bacteroidota > Flavobacteriia > Flavobacteriales > Flavobacteriaceae > Eudoraea > Eudoraea sp. The sequence goes on along the minus strand of NZ_JBATKE010000197.1, from coordinate 2,470 downwards.
GTGTTTTTTCTTGGAGATGGTATTAATCTTAGTCCGTTTTTGTTCCCTGACAGCCTGCTCCAAACTTACTGAGGCACTTTGATAAGCCACACAACTCTGAAACATCATAATTGACATAAAGAAAAGGGAAATTAATTGCAGTCCTTTTTTAAGTGCTTTCATGGCAAAAAGCTTTGATCTATAAGTCAAGATAATCAAAAAGAAGGAAAAGGAAATTGTTTTTCAGCTAATTTTAAGAGTATTCACGGCAACGGCGATTGAACTACCAGAACACTTTTCTAAATAATGCCCTACCTTAGGAAGTACAACCAGCTACTTCCTTCCAATGATCAATTTCTTTAGAAATATTAGACAAAAACTATTAACTGAAAATAAATTCAGTAAATATCTGCTTTACGCGATTGGAGAAATTATTTTAGTAGTGATTGGAATTTTGATTGCACTAGGAATAAATAACTGGAACGAAACGCGCAAACAGAAAGCAACGCTATCTGATTATACAGAATCCTTAATTAAGGATTTACAACAAGACACAATAATTGTGAATGAACAGATTAGGTTTACCAATGAGGACAACAGAATACTAGAAAATTTAATAGGAAGACTATCTCATCCCAATGCTAATAATGATACTCTAATTAAGATAACAAGATATGAATTACCTTCTCTTTACTTATATCAAAGACCTCTAAACACTAATACATTACTTGCTATTCAATCCAATGGAACGTTAGAATACTTTGATGATAAGACTTATAATTCTTTAATTGAGTTACAAACAATTCAAAATATTAAAGGTACTATTCTAAATGGGCAAATAGAGGGTCATACTATTCAATATCGGGCAATAAATTCAAAATATACCATAGGTGAATATAAAGCACTCAGTGGCCCATTAACAGAAGAAGCATGGACAAATGTAGATACTTATGATTTGTACCGAACAGTAGAGAGTTTTATTGCGTCAAGGAAATGTATGAATGTCAAGGGAGGTATTAATAGAAATGAAATTCTGACTGCAACCGAAAAAGTACTCAATCGATTAATTGCTATTCAAAAAGACATGACTGGCAAAAAGTAATTTAGGCTTTATGATTTAGAACTAAACCAATAATTAACGAAAGCATAACAACGCATAAAATAAATACAAGTACTAATTTTATACGAAACCGTTAGCACCAATTAATTCAAAATCAAATAATAATGAAAGTTACAGCTGAAAAAAACGAAAAAGTTGCCCAAATGACATTTGCATCTGTTTATCCTCATTATATAAATAGGTTAGAGAAGAATGGTAGAACGAAAGAAGAATTTCACCAGGTTATAGAATGGCTAACCGGATTTGATGAAGAGAAAATACAAGAATTGATTGATGAAAAAGTAACTTTTGAAACATTCTTTCAAAAAGCAGAATTGAATCCCAATGCTCACCTCATAAAAGGCGTAATTTGTGGTTATCGAATTGAAGAAATACCGGATAAATTTGAATTGTATAGAAAATGTAGATATTTAGATAAGTTGTATGATGAATTAGCAAAAGGTCGTAAAATGGAAAATATTTTACGAGTAGAAAAGAAATAAAAACTGGTGCTAACAAAGAACTGAGGTGAAAAACAAACAAATTCTCCCTTAATCTGAGACATTATAATTCATTGCTAGTACTCGCCTACTTTCGAAAATCCGAGAGGATTTTCAATTTGGTGTGTACTTGCAAAGTTAAGAGCTATCGGGACACGCAACTACTAATAGCCGAGACCGTTAGCAGCAATTACCTATCTTTGGAACAACGTGTGTATTAAATAAGCAAAAGCAATTTTAATAAAAATCAAATATATGAAAACAGTAAAAAATTACTCAACTATTACATTAATGCTAATAGTACTTTTCAGTTTGATATATAACAATGCTAAAGCGCAATTAAGAACGCCTAGTTCGGTAGGAAAATATGAAAAAGGTACAATAACTCTTGAAAATGGGGATGAGATTAGTGGATATATATTTATGGATATGATGAATCCTCAAGAATTTCAAAAAAGGGTTAACCTGATTGACGAGAAAACCTATACGGCTTTCAGTGAAGGGGAAAATATAGATAAAGACGTTGTGGTGTATGATGCCAACGACTTGCAAAGTTTTACACTTGAAAACAGTAAAAAATTCAAAAAGGCAAAATATGTCAATCTATTTGCCAAAAGAAAACAAGACAAAATTCCTAAAAATCTTATGTTAGAAGTTGTTATTGAAGGAAAGATTACGGTTTTTAAAAAGTATCACCACACCCAAGGTATAGTTTCTCCCTACTTACCTGACCGTACTAAAGTTAATGATGCTGAATATGTCAAATGGCAGGAAAACAACTTTGAGATTCTTTCCCAGAAAGAAGGAGAGGAGGCGAAAAATATGTCTACAATCAATATAAAGTCTCTTGTAGGTGATAATAAAACCGTTTTAACTAATTATGCTAAAGACA
>NZ_JBATKE010000196.1:0-16142 GCF_049669105.1 Eudoraea sp. | reverse complement strand
ACAGGAAACATTACCATATTACCAAACGACCCTTCTTATATGTATAGCATAGACGGAGGGGCTCTGCAGGCTTCTAATGTCTTTAATAATGTGGCTATTGGCAGTCATCCCATAACTGTTGATTATGGCAGCGGATGTACGGTTGATACGGCTGCTATCATAGTGGCCGGAAATGCCTTTGACGCAAATATTATCAATTTTACCAATCTAAGTTGTAACGCTTCTGCTGATGGCACGATTACTTTTGACGTTGAAAACTTTGATCTGGTTAATGGTTTTGAATATTCATTGAACGGAGGTCCGTTTTCTGCTCCTCAAACGGTTTCTCCTGTAACAGTTTTTGGGTTAAGCGCAGGGTTACAAACCATTGAGGTACGGGATGTTTTAGATAATACCTGTTCTGTAACACTGTCTGAAACTTTAACGGAACCAGCTCCTTTAGTTGCTTCTGCAACTATTACAGTGCAGTTTACCTGTAACAATACGGGGGCTACAATCACGGCTAGCGCTGTTGGAGGAACACCAAATTATGAATATCAACTGGAAGATAATGCAGGTGGTGTTATTACGCCCTATCAAACCGGAGTAGATTTCGTAAGTGTTCCTGCCGGGGATTATATCATAAGAGCACGGGATACAAATAATTGCGAGGATCCAATTGATGCGCCTGTTACAGTAATTGCGCCTGTTGCTCCCACTTTTACAAGTACCCCAACAGCTTGCTACAGCGGTGCAAATGACGGCACTATTTTAGTGGATGTAACTTCACTTCCAGGAAATGGAGGCTTTCAATTCAGTATCAACAGTGGTCCATGGCTAACACCTGTTCCATCTACAGCAACAAGCTACACCTTTAATAACCTCTCATCAGGTAATTATACCATAGACGTCAAAGATTCTTTTGGTTGTGTAGGCATTCAACAAAACGTAATTCTTAATCCGCGATTGGCTGCTAATGCAGTTTTAACCACAGACCTTACTTGTTTGGCGCCTGCATCTATTACTTTAAACGCCAGTGGTGGTTCAGGCACATATTCCTATGAATGGTCTGATGATGCCGGGGTAACTTACTTTAACACTAATTTTGTTGGGAATGTTTTCAGTTCCAATACTGATGGCACGTATATTTTCAGAGTAACTGATACTACTGCTCCTACTGCCTGTGTTGTTACGACCAATTCAGTTGTAATAAGCCCGGCAGATACGCCTGTAATCACTACGGTAACGCCTACAAATATCCTTTGTAATGGAGATAGTACAGGCATGCTGGATGTAATTATCGACACTTCAATTGGAAGTCCGCCATATGTGATTGAGGTAATTGAGACCATTTCAGCAACAAATTATGGCACCCAAACGACCGGGTTGCCTGCGGGTGACTATGAAGTAACCATTACCGACGCTAAAGGTTGTGTTTCACTGCCATTTGCGGTAACGATAAACCAGCCCGATGCTATAGTTTATAATATAAATCTGATACCTATTACCTGTAACCCGGCAACGGGAACAGATCCGGGGTCTATAACTGTAGAAAATCTAAGCGGAGGTACTGCAGAATATACCTATTACCTTACTGGTAACAACGGATATAATGCTTCCTACCTTACAACGGCAGGAGGAGAGGATCATACTTTTGCGATTCTTGAATTTGGTATTTATGAGGTTGATGTGGTAGACGCAAATGGATGTTCTTTAAGAACTACTAATATAATTGCATCACCGCCAAATGATTTGGATATTGATGTGTCTACGCTTACCGCAAGCTGCGCCGCTGGAGGTACAGCTATAGTAACTGTATCATCTGCAGTAGGTAGTGGTGATTATGAGTTTGCAATTTTAGATAGCTATACTCTCCCTTATTCGGCTTCATATCAGGCTCCGGATGTTGTTGGTGGAGATACTGCAACGTTTACCTCACTTATTCCAGGTATAACCTACACATTTGTGGTTCATGATTTAGTTACTAATTGTTATTATTTTGAAACCGCTGCTACGCCAATAAACTCTCCGTCAAACATGACTATCTCCTCCCTGGTTGAGGCTAATGTAACATGTACAGGAGCGGCTGATGGCAATGTGAGTTTTACCTTCGATAATTATGATGTTGGCGCCACACAAGTAGACTATGAGATTTTTAATGCACAGTCTAATGTTACTACTGCTTTTACGGGATCTGCCTTGGTAAATCCGCCTGCAGGGCCAGTAAGTGTTTCAAATTTTGCAACCTTACCTGCTGGTGTATATTATCTTTTATTAACTGAAGTCAACGGTGCTTTTGCTGGTTGTTCCATAGGGTCTGCCTATTTTACAATTGACGAATCCTCCAATATTTTGGCTGTTACTGCGGCATCCCCAATAAATGACAATTGTAATGTAAATGCTGGTGTTATAACTGCCACTGCACAATTTGGTACGGCACCTTATGAATTCCAATATTTATTAGATACGGCACCTGCTCCTACGGCTGCATCGCCAGGCTGGACTTCAAGCACCACGGCGAATGTAGAGTCTGGAGATTATATCGTATATGTAAAGGATGCCTATGGTTGTATTCAAAACGATCCTGTTACCGTTGCTTTGGATGCCACGCCCGACATTTCGCTTTCAATAGTAGATGAATGTGTTGCAGAAGGCATGTTTGAGATTCTAGTAACTCTTGATGTTGCAGGTGTTGCTCCATATCAATTAAGCATTAATGGAGGTCCGTTCCAAAATATAGTCTTTAATGGCAGCAACCAATACCTGGTTTCCGGGTTAAATTCAGGGGCCGTTCAAAACATAGCAGTTCGTGATTTAAATGGATGTTCAGATACCGAACCTTTTACAATAATACCTCCACTGGAATTTACAGTGATGCAAACTACCTTGTTGGATTGCGAACCAGGAGCGGCTGCTAATGCTGAAATTACAATTGAAGTAACATCAGGTTCTGGTACTTATGAATTTGAAATTGATGGCCCAGGTGCTATTGATCAGGCAAGAATTGCTTTGCCATCCAATCCTTTTGTTTGGACAGGTGCAAGCGGAGCAGGGTCTTATGATGTGCGAATCCATGATATTAGTACTACGCCGCCAAACTGTTCGCAAAGTGTTATAGTAGATATTCCAGCTGCGGTACTTCCAATATTTTCGGAAATACATACCGACGTTACCTGTAACGGAGGGGCAGATGGTTCAATAACATTGATTGAAATAGATAATGGGAATAATCCTTTGACGTATACCTTAAATCCGATGCCTGTGGGTGTGGTTTTAAATGACAAAACTTTTGAAAACATTCCTGCAGGTACTTATGATGTCAGAGGAACAGGTGTAAATGACTGTTTTACGGATATCTTTTCAATTACAATAATGGAACCGGCTATCATCAGCGTACCATTACCTGCAGTTGTAGAATTTGGCTGTGCTTCAGGAAATAATCCTGAAAATGCTACCATTACCGTAGATGACACCTCAATTACAGGTGGAAGCGGGGTTTATGCTATTTATGAATTCATAAATGATCAGGGTACTCCTGCACCAGGGGATGATGTAGTAGTTCAAACAGGGTCCAACACAACATATATAGAAACGAATGTTGCTGGCGGTAGTTATATTATCAATGTCTATGATAGTAATGGCTGTCTTGGTTCTACAACAGCTGTAATATTGCCATATGATGAATTACTGACGGCTACTGCGGCGATTACCAACCCAATTAGTTGTAATCCGGGAATGGATGGTGAAATTACGATAACTGTTACGTCCACCACAAACAATCCGGCTAAATTTGAATACAGTATTGATAATGGTGCTACGTACCAGGCGTCTAATGTGTTTAGTGGTCTGGATATTGGCACCTATAACTTCCTGATAAGGCATGTAGATACAGGTTGTGTTTTAACCACTTCTGAAACTATAACAGATCCGAATACTTTCAATATAGTACTTACCAAATTACAGGATGTTATTTGTTTTGGTACCGAAACCGGAGAGGTGACTATAGAATTGACTGATGCCACTTATGTGGGGCCTTTTGATTGGACTATCTATGATACGAATGGCACTCCGGCGAATACAGCCGATGATGTTCTGGTAAAAAATGGAACTAGTCCCACAAACGGACCAACTGCTGTAATAACTTTATTTGCAGGTGATTATCTTGTGGAAGTTATTCAAAATAACCATCCTAATTGTACAAACACTCAATTATTCAATATTGCCGGTCCACCGGCAGCAATAACCGCCAACACCAATGTAACGCCAATTACTTGTCTTGGTAATGACGGAATCATAGAAATTATTGATGTTCTAGGTGGGTGGGGTGGCTATTCCTACTATGTGGGTACTGTTTCGCCAACTGGTCCCGGTGATTATGTTCCTGGTCCAAGGTTTGAAAACCTTGTGGTTGGTACTTATGAAGCATGGGTAATTGATTCAAGTGGATGTGAAGAGATGATCCAGAATAATATTGTTCTTTCAGATCCTGCCCCTATTACAGCCACTTTACAGGTTAATCAGGAAAACTGTACCAATCTTCAGGGAGAAATTGAAGTCGTAGGAACAGCTGGCGGACAGGGAAGTAATTATACTTACCAATTAATAAAAGATGCTGCGCTATTTGGTGCGCCACAGACTTCAACTGTCTTTTCCGGTCTTGGAGCAGGAAGCTATGAAGTTCAGATTACAGACCAGTGGTCCTGTACAACAACTATTGGCCCGGAAGTGCTTTATGAGGAAATGTCTGTTATTAGCACCGTAGTTAAACCTATTGATTGTACTGTATCTCCTGATGGAGAAATTACAATAACAGTATCAGGTGGATCTGCTAACATTAGCTATGCCGTAACATTCCCGGATTTGATTACATCTGTAGTAAACAATACTGGTGTGTTCACAGGTTTAAATCAAGCCGGAATGTACTCCTTTGTTATTACTGATTTAGACACTACCAACCCGGTTTGTACAAAAAATATAACCCAGGTATTAGATGCGCCTACTCCTGTAACATTTGATCCGCATACTGTGGTTGATGTGACTTGTAATGGGCTAAGTGACGGAAGTATTACCATAAACCTGGAGCCAGTTGCTCCCGGGATAAACGATAATCCTATTTATACCTATAATCTTTATAATAGTGCCGCGGTGCTTATTGCCGGACCACAAACCAGTCCAATTTTTGATGGTCTGCCTGCCGGTTCTTTTGAAGTTGAAGCTATTTCGGACAGAGGGTGTTCATTAAGGGAGGTTGTTGTTATAAATGAACCAGCTATACTGACTGTTACTGCAGTTACAACTGCCTTCAATTGTAACCTCAACAATACGGTTAATACAGCTACTATTACAGCAACTGTAGGAGTAGGAACAGGAACCAGCCCATATTTATATAGTATAGATAATGTTAATTTCCAAACATCAAACATATTTGATGTTGTAGACACAGGGTTAGTTCAAAATATTACTGTTTATGCCCAGGATACAAATGGATGTACAGCTACAGATACCGTAATTATAGATCCATTAAATGTATTTACCGTGGCTGTTTCTCAGGATGTCGCTATTTCCTGTGCTAGTCCTGAAGAAGTTACTATCGCCGTTACAGATGATGGAAATCCTGCAAATACGTACACCTATGAATTGCTGCCATTGGGTAATCCTAATGGTGCACTAACAGCCACACCGTCAAATACAACTGCTGAATTTGATTTAACTGCCGTGGGAAGCTATACGTTCAGAGTTACAGATACTGCTACAGGATGTTATGTAGATACGGCCCCTTATACTATTGCACCATATGACCTTATAGACGCGGTAGCCACGGCAACATTGCCTGTGGTATGTTTCGGAGATACAAATGGAGCTCTTGAAGTAAATATTACCGGCTATACCGGCGCTTATAGTTATGAGGTATTTACAGCTGCCGGAGTAACTACAACAATTACGGGATTAGGAAACACCGCAACAAATCCTTTAACTATTACCGGTATTTCCGGCGGAAACTATTTTGTAAGAATAACTGAAACTGCAGCTCCTTTGTGTGTTGAAGATTCCAATATTATTACAATTATCTCTCCTGATATGCCGCTCTCTGCCACCGTTAGCGAGCTTGCAAATGTGACTTGTACCAATGATCAGGGTGAAATTATAATAGACCCCCAAGGAGGTTATGCGCCATATGATATCGTGTTAACAAATACGACAACTGCTGTGGTATATACTATTACAGATGTAAATAGTTACCTGTTTACCGGGCTTTCAGCAGGTAATTATACTATTGCTGTTACAGATGATGGAGGGTGTATTCTTAACGATACCGAAATTTTGGTGCAGCCAGTTCCAATCACAGCAGATATTACTGCAACACCTACAACCTTGGTTTGTTATGGTGATACAAATGCCACAGTTACAGCTATAAATGTACTCGGAGGACAGGGTGTCTATCAATATCAATTAAATTACTATGACCCAACAGGAACAGTAATAGATTTTAGTAGTGGTGGCCAAACCAGTCCGGTGTTCAACAACCTTGGTGCTGGCATATACAGCATTACTGTTTCTGATGGATGGAATTGCGATGTGGAGACAATTCAGGTGGCTATTACTGAGCCAACAGATGTTGCTGCTTCTTTAGTTCAACTGGTTCCGCTTACATGTACAAACCCGGCACAAATTGAATTGACAGCTACAGGCGGAACTGCGCCATATGAATACAGTACGGATGGTTTGGCTTATTCGCCAATGTCCGGAGGTAATACCCATGTTTTTACAGTTACAGCTGGGGTATATCAATATTATGTGCGTGATTCTTTTGGTTGTGAAGCAACTATTTCCAACCAGGTATCTATTGATGCAATTATACCGCTATCAATAGTTATTGATGAAAGCGCGGCTATCATAAATTGTACCGGCGAAGCAACTGCAACCATTATGGCACAAGCATTTGGGGGCTTGGGTAGTTATTCCTATGAATTATTTGGCGATGCTGCCTTGACCAATCTAATTTCCGGACCACAAGCCAATGGAACCTTTTCTATGCTAATTGCCGGCAGTTATTATGTACGGGTTACAAGTATGGATTGCGTTGAGGTGTCAAATGAGATTATTATCACTGAGCCAGTGCCTCTTCAAATAGACAGGCAGGAATTCACAGATGTTACCTGTGCAGGACAGAATGACGGAACAATTTCGGTTGAAGTTTCAGGAGGAACCGGTGACATACTGTATGCTATTACGCCAAATCTGAACCAATTTGATACAGAAAATACTTTTGTTGATCTTGAACCTGGAATTTACGATGTAATTGCTCAGGATGAGAACGGATGCTTCATTGCTTTCCAGTTTACCATCACAGAGCCTATGCCGCTTGATGTTACTTATACGTCATTGCCCGAAGTTTGTGCCGGAAGTGAGGATGGCTCTATTTCATTAAGTATATCGGGAGGAACAGCGCCTTATAGTACCGCGCTTAATTCCAATAATGCAGCAGATTATGTATTAGGTCAGACTTCCTTTATGGATCTGGCAGCAGGCACCTATGTTATTTTTATAAGGGATGCGCAAGATTGTGAAACCAATGTCATTGTTGAAATTGATCCTGGTGTTAACTTAAATGCTTTGGTAGAGCCTGTTTATGAATGTACAGATATCCTGCCTGAAAATTATGTAAACATTACATTGGAGGATCCTACGGTTCTTGGTTCTGTGATGTATGCTTTAGATTCAACAGACCCGGCAGATATGCAATTGAATCCCGACTTTAGAAATAGTAGTCCGGGAAGCCATTTTATTGCCATTTCACACGCCAACGGTTGTGTACAAACTGTTGATTTCGAGATTCAGGCCTTTGAACCGCTTACGCTGACCCTGGAACAGAATAATCTTAACGAGATAACCGCAATTGCGGGAGGCGGACTTGAAGATTATACTTTCTACTTCAACGATGATAATAATGGCACAGATAACACCTATTATATCAACATGACCGGCACCTATACGGTTACGGTAATAGATGAAAATGGGTGTGAAGTATCTGCACAAATATTCATGGAGTTTATAGATATAGAAATCCCCAATTTCTTTACTCCTGACGGTGATGGTTTAAATGATTACTGGATTCCTGATAACATTGAAGGATATCCTGAAATACTAATAAAAATATATGATCGTTATGGTAGAGTAGTCGCTGAGGAAACAATTGTGCCGAATGGATGGGATGGATTATACCAGGGCAATGAGTTGCCCACGGGAGATTATTGGTACGTCATTAAACTAAATGGTGAGCGTGATGAACGAGAATTTATAGGACATTTTACCCTATATAGATAAAACTTAACCTAATTATGAATTATGCGCAATAGATTGCTATTTTCAATGCTGCTGTTATCTGTGTTTGCCTCGAGTGCGCAAGAGCTTACACTTCCACAGCTATCACAGTATTTGGCAGACAATCCCTTTGTTATATCACCAACCTATGCGGGAATAGGTGACTATATTAAAGTGCGGATTAATGGTCTGACTCAGTGGGTGGGGATAAAAGATGCTCCTGATACGCAGTCATTAGCTGCTGACGGACGAGTGGGTAACCGATCCGGTGTGGGTATGATCCTCTACAATGATAGTAATGGGGAAACGAAACAAAGAGGGGCGAGGTTATCCTTCGCGCATCATTTGACATTGGATAGGTATGAAGACGAATTTCTTTCATTTGGTCTTTCATATAATTTCAACCAGTTCAGGATAGATATCGAAAATTTTGATGGCCTGGATCCTAGTGTTACTGATGACCGTTCTACTACAAACCATAATTTCGATGTTGGAATTTTGTATAGAAAGGATAAATTTTATCTTAGTGCAAATGCTTCTAATATCCTGGACAAAGACCTAACTAAGTTTAATCCGATATCAGAACCTAACCAATTAAGGAATTATTATCTCTACACCGGTTATAGATTCAGTAAGAAAAAAAGCAATTTTGAAATAGAGCCTTCTGTTTTCTTCCAATGGTTTGAAAGTGACGGGCGATCTGTTACCGATTTGAATGCAAAATTCAGGTGGTACGACTTTGAAGATTATTACTACGCAGGTGTGACTTATCGTTTTCTAAATGATCAAGTAGGTAGCCCATTATATATAGCGCCATTAATTGGACTTAAGAAAAGTAATTTTTATTTCGGATACTCTTACCAGATTATATTGAATGAAATACTTGGTTTCAGTACAGGTACCCATGTTATTACAATAGGAGTAGATCTTTTCCAGGGTATAAGTAATTGCAGGTGTACTTATTAAAAATTCTCGGGTGTTTAAGTTAAGTTTGCAAAAACTTAATTGACGTGGGTAAAATTACAGTAAGCAATATCAGGGTATATGCCTATCACGGGTGTCTGGAAGAAGAAAGTATTATTGGTAGTGACTACCTTGTAACTGTAGAAATCAAAGCGGACTTAGAAAAAGCAAGTGTTTCGGATAATTTGGAGGATACTGTAGATTATGTATTTATTAACAGGGTCGTTAAAGAAGAAATGCAAATCAGTTCAAAACTTCTTGAGCATGTGGCAAAAAGAATACTAGGTCGCGTTTTTAATGAAATGCAAAGCGTTACCAGGGCGGTGATTTCAGTTTCTAAAATGAATCCCCCTATTGAAGGAGATGTAGAAATGGTAACTGTAACTCTTAAAGAAAAGAGGGAATAAGTTTCTTTTTCTTAGAAAGAAAAAATAGTACCTTTGCGCCTTTAAATGGCATCGTGGCCGAGTGGCTAGGCGCAGCTCTGCAAAAGCTTGTACAACGGTTCGAATCCGTTCGATGCCTCCAAAACCTCTCAATTAATGAGAGGTTTTTTAGTATCTGGAGTTTTTACTCTCTTATATATTCTATTCCCTTTTCTATGTTTAATTTGTCTTTTGGCAGAAAACCTTTAATGATAAGTACAAGTCCGCAAATAACCAGTATAACGCCGAGGGCTTTCTTGACCAAACGAATCCTTTCTGTAGTAAGCTTGCGGCGAAGTTGTTTAGCCAGTAGTATTTTAAATATATCGGTAATGAAATAGGCTCCTAGCATGGTTGAAAAGAATACAATAATTCTATTTGGTTCGTTGTCGAGACTTGGGCCCACGATTATAATCACGCCCAGCCAAAAAACAAGCACCCCAATATTAATAAAGTTCAGTAAGAAGCCTTTAATAAAAAGGCTTAAATAGCCTCCTTTTCTGGGTTTGATATCTGGTTTCCCTCTTACATAGTCTCTGTTAAAAAAGGTAGTAAGACCATAAATCAGAAGAATGACACCCCCAAAGACATACAACCCGGGTTGATTGCTCAAATTCTCCAGTAATTGAAAACTACTGAAATAAGCAATCGTAAGAAAAATTATGTCTGCAAGAATAACGCCCAGATCAAAAAACAACCCTGCTCTAAAGCCCTTTGTTGCGCTTGTTTCCAGTAGTACAAAAAAAACAGGGCCAATCATAAAGGCTAACAAAAAACCTAGGGGTATCGCTGCCTGAATATCTTCTATCATTAAACTATGGAATTCCTTTACATTCTTGTTACTTTACCTCCAAAAACAGTTTTTTCATCCATTTTTGTTGGATCTCCATAAACTAAAACTTCTCCTCCCGCTTTTACCGTAGCCTTTACATAATCTGACGCAAAAATCTCTGCGTTGGATCCTGCGTTTACATTAACTGTGGTAAATTTTGTTTTAAATTCTTTACCTAAATAAGAACCACCTGTATTAATCGCTACATCCTGAACATCTGATGTTCCTGTAGTGGTAATAACTCCCCCTGAAACAGATCTGATTAACATTTGTTCCACCTCTGCTTTTATCTTTAGTTCTCCTCCTTCCTGAGCTTTTAATTCAATTACTTCCTGATTTATCAATTCCTCAGAGGTGATTCTTGCGTCTTCATTAACATCAATTACGAGTAAATTCTCTGAATAGTAAAGATTTACAAAAGTCCTGTATCCACTAAAAATTTTAGTTATCTCCATACGGATTTTAAGAATTCCATCTGTATTTACAAAATTAACCTTATCTGTGTTAGCTCCAGTAATTACGGCTTTATCTTCATTTGATTTTATTAAGTTCACAGATATACCATCAAACGCCTTAACCTCCGTGAATTTTGTCAAATTCATACTGATTTTTCCATCCTGAGGTCTTACTGTCTGTATAAGAAACAGGAATAAAACAAAAAGTATTACTTGTTTCATTATGTTGGTTTTAGTGTTTATCAATGAAAATAAACAAATTCTATTCCAAATATTATTTATTCTTCAGGTTTGCCTAAAAGTGAGAAATCTAAATGACGTTTTACTAAATCTGTGCTTTTAACCATAACCCTGACTGTATCACCCAATTGGTACTTTTTATGTGTGCGTTCACCAATTATAGCATATTCCCTTTCATCAAAGGTATAATAATCATCTTTTATATCCCTTATACGCACCATGCCCTCGCATTTGTTTTCGATTATCTCAACATAAATTCCCCATTCTGTAACTCCGGAAATAACACCTGTAAACTCTTGATCCTTATGATCTTGCATAAATTTTATCTGCATATACTTAATAGAATCACGTTCAGCGCTGGAAGCTAAACCTTCCATATCTGAAGAGTGCTTACACAATTCCTCATAGGTCTCCTTTTTAGGAGATTGCCCGCCATCTAAATAATGTTGCAACAACCTGTGCACCAAGACATCCGGATAACGCCTTATAGGTGATGTAAAATGTGAGTAAAAATCAAAAGCTAAACCGTAATGCCCAATGTTATCTGTACTGTAAATTGCCTTACTCATACTTCGAATAGCTAAAGTATCTACAAGATTTTGCTCCTTCTTGCCTCTAACGTCCTCCAGAAGCTTATTTAAAGAGCTGTTAACGGCTTTTTTATCCTTAAGGTTAAGCTTATGTCCAAAACGTGAAATAATGTTGTTTAGAGCTAATAACTTCTCTTCATCCGGTTGATCATGAATTCTGTATACAAATGTTTTTGTTGGTTTTTGTTTACCTATAAACTCTGCTACTTTGCGGTTTGCTAATAACATAAACTCTTCAATTAACTTGTTTGAGTCTTTAGCTTCTTTAAAATAGACACCCTGAGGTTCGTTTTCAGCATTAAGATTGAATTTAACTTCTACTTTATCAAATGAAATAGCTCCGGAATCCATCCTATTATTCCTCATTTTTTTTGCTAAGCTATTTAAGGTGTTAATAGCAAAAACCGTGTCCTTACCTATGGAATAAGCCTTATTTCGAATTGAGACAGACTCAGGAATTGATTCTTCGCCAGTTTCTATTATATATTGGGCTTCCTCATAAGCAAATCGTTCATTTGAATTTATAACAGTTCGCCCAAACCATTGGTTTTTTACTGAACAATGTTCATCTATTTCAAAAATTGCAGAAAATGTATATTTATCCTCATGTGGGCGTAAAGAACAAGCGTTATTAGATAATACTTCAGGTAACATTGGTACAACTCTGTCTACCAGATAAACCGAGGTTGCTCTTTCATAAGCTTCCTGTTCCAATACTGTATCGGGTTTTAGATAATGAGAAACATCAGCAATATGGATGCCAATTGAGAAATTACCGTTTTGTAAAATTTCAAACGATAAGGCATCATCAAAATCTTTTGCGTCCTTTGGATCAATTGTGAATGTAAGAAGTTCTCTTACGTCTTTTCTTTTTAAAATTTCCTCCTCTTTTATAGAAGTATCTAAAGTATTGGCAAAATTTTCTACTTCAGCGGGAAATTCAGATGGCAATCCATATTCAGCTAATATGGCATGAATTTCTGTGTGGTGTTCACCTGGTTTACCAAGTATTTCAATTATTTTTCCATAGGGTGATTCAGCTTTATCCGGCCATTCAATAATTTCTACAAGTACTTTTTCCCCATTCTTTGCTTTGCCTACACCCTCAGGAGGTATAAATATATCAGTATACATTCGTATATCGGTGGGGCGTATAAACGCGAATGTTTTCTGTAAATCTACTATACCAACAAATCTTTTCTTTTTTCGTTCCAGAATTTTTTTAATTTCTCCTTCTGGTTTCTTATTACTTTTCTTATTTAGTATATCTACTTCAACGATATCACCGTGGAAAGCTCTATTTATTCTATTATAAGGTACAAAGATGTCATTCTCTAATTCATCAACAACAACATAAGCGTTTCCCCTTGCTGTAATATCTACTTTTCCCTGGTAATATTCACCATTTGTAATTGCCTGGTATTTTCCTCGTGTATTTTCCAGGATTCGTTTTTCATTTTTTAATTCGCCTAATCTTCTAATTAATAAATTCCTGCTTTCAGTATCAATAAGTTCAAGCTTAGAAGCAACTTGTTTATAATTAAAGCTTTTTGTCGGCTCCTTTTCAAGGACATTAAATATACCCTTGGTAATTTCATTTTTTTTGTGGCTTTTTGCACGTTTCTTTTTCTTCGACATTAAATCTTTATTTGCGTGGAAAATTACGAATTATAATCCATAGCATTCTATTCAACAAATTACATTTCGATAAACTCACTCTATAAATAACATATCAACACTTATTAATTATTTAATTATTTGTTTTATTAATTTATAAAAAAAATGATGTTTATGATTGCTTGTTAGTACTGCTTATAAATTTTTTGCAGGATTGTTGCTATAAACAAGTAATTGAGTTTATTGACAATTTAAATATTTCTATATATTCTAAGAGTCAATTACTTAAGTAGGTTATGAACGACTATTAATAACTGGTTTTAATACAAACTACTTATAACTAATTTTTTTATTTCTGTTAACTACCACAGTTTCATTTATAATATCTTTCTATTAAGTTTTAAGAATAAAAATTTTTAAATATCAACAGGTTTTGTAAAGCATTTTTTTAAGCAGTCTGTAAAAAATAGTACTTATTTCTTATCCTCCGGTTATTAACAAATCAGACAAATAAACAAAACCTTCTTATCCAAACACTTAGGGATTTTTATAAATAACTATGTTAACAATATTATAAAGAAGGTATAACAAAGGTATTTGTAACTTTGTATTAATTCTAAATACCCATATTATATGAAAATATCAATTGGTAATGATCATGCCGGTACGGAATATAAACTGGCAATAGTAGGCCTACTTAAATCGATGAGTATAGAAGTAATTAATCACGGTACGGATGGCACTGATAGTGTAGATTACCCGGACTTTATACATCCCGTTGCATCTGACGTGGAAAATAGAGATGCAGATTCAGGAATTATTATTTGTGGTAGCGGAAATGGCGCAAGTATGACGGCTAATAAACATCAGGGAGTTAGAGCTGCACTTTGCTGGAACAAGGAAATAGTAGAATTAGCCAGGGAGCACAACAATGCAAACATTCTTAGTCTTCCTGCCCGTTTTATTTCACTCACTCAGGCTTTAGAAATGGTCAAAACTTTTCTCAACACAAAATTTGAAGGAGGGAGACATGAACGAAGGATTGAAAAAATTCCCTGTTCTTAAAGTAATTAAATGAGCCATTCCCATTCCCATTCTCATAATCATTCCCATTCTCATTCTCATAAGGATTTAAAAGGAAGGAATCTTATTATTACAATATTCCTGAATATTTTAATAACCGTTGCCCAGGCAATTGGGGGAATAATTTCTGGCAGCCTCTCTTTATTATCAGACGCCCTTCACAATTTTAGCGACGTACTCTCCCTGATTATAAGTTATGTAGCTACTTTATTATCAAAAAAGAAAGCCTCTGTTAGCAAGACCTTTGGATATAAGAGGGCGGAAATAATTGCTGCTTTTGTTAATTCTTCAACCTTGATAATAGTAGCTATAATATTAATCAAAGAGGCTGTTGAACGATTTGTAAATCCGGTTGAGATTGAATCGAATTTAGTTATTTGGTTATCCCTATTAGGGATTTTAGCCAATGGATTTAGTGTTCTTTTAATTAAGAAGGATGCTAAAGTAAATATGAATATGAAATCTGCATATCTTCATTTATTTACAGATATGATGGCTTCTGTTGCAGTGCTTATTGGGGGTATATTGATGAAGTTTTATGCGTTTTATTGGGTAGATCCGACCTTAACCATATTAATTGCGCTATACCTCATTTATATGGGGTATGACCTGTTAAAGTCATCTACCAGAGTTTTAATGCTTTTTACCCCTAACACGATAGAGGTTCAACAAATAGTATCTGCTATTACCAAAATTCGACCTGTAAAAAATGTACACCATGTACATATCTGGCAACTAAATGAAGATGAGGTACACCTGGAAGCACACATCGATTTTGATGAAGATATAAACCTTTCAGAATTTGATCTGATATTGGAAAAAATAGAAGAAGAAGTCTATCATAAATTTGGTATAAGTCATTTAAATATACAGCCCGAATATGGAAAATGCGATAGCAAAAAAGTTATTGTTCAGGATTAACTAATGAATATCAATACAAAATCTTTTCAAGAACTAAGTAAACTGGAATTATATCAGATTCTTCAATTGCGGACTGAGGTTTTTGTGGTGGAGCAGGATTGTGTATATCAGGACATGGATGGAAAGGATGTCAAGGCTTTGCACGTTATAGGATCAAAGAAAAATGAGATAATAGCTTACACCAGAATTTTCAAACCGGGGGATTATATGGAGCATGCCAGTATAGGGCGCGTGGTAGTTAGGAAATCAGAAAGGCAAGGGGGGTATGGAAAAGAAATAATGCTGGCTTCAATAAATGCCATTAAGGATAATTTTAAAGAGACTACAATTCATCTTTCAGCACAGACCTATTTGCAGAAATTCTATAGTGAACTAGGCTTCACAGCCGTTGGAGAAACGTATTTAGAAGATGATATTCCGCATATTCTAATGGTAAAAGAAGGGGGGGAGTAGAAAGACTATCCTCGTTTCATTTAAATTTGTTGACTTATTTAGCAGAATGGCAGGAACAACAGATGATAGAACCAATAACTTACAGATGAACTGTTTCGCCTGTTCTAAAAGATTTATCAGCCGCAAGAACAATTTTTAAGCTATTAACAGCATCGGATAAATGATGGGTCAGGTCAAGATCTTTTTGAATAGATTTCAAGAAATATTCCTGCTCTAATAAACAAAGCCCATCGTGATCCGGTTCATCTTCAGTACTAACCAA
>NZ_JBATKE010000195.1:0-20760 GCF_049669105.1 Eudoraea sp. | reverse complement strand
CCTCTTCCTCCGCAATCAAGCGTAACTTCGTTGCAGCTTTAAAGAAAAAAATCCCATCAAGCTCGCTTGAATGGGATTTTTAATTTTAAGATGTCAATCCTGCAAGGATTGGAAGTTACATTTGCAGAATGTGAGGCTGCAGGGCACACCGAAGGTAATCCCTCTTCCTCCGCAAAAGGAAACCCACAACGAGAGTTGTGGGTTTTTTGATTCCAGAAAACGTTGAAAATTTAATTTCAAAAGGTTGAAGGATCAAAAAACAGACAAGCGTTAGCTTGGGTTGGTTTTTATGCTTGCACAGGGTTACTTTTTAGGGATGCACGAAGTGAATCCCTTTTAAAATAAACTGTTACGGGATCAAAAAACAGAAAAGCACCAGCTTGTGTTTGTTTTTATACCTACCCTGGATTTCTTTTATATTTGAGAATAGTACGTTTCGAAACTCAATTCTATAGCCTATAGCCAATAGAAATAGAGATAAATACGAAGTTTCCTTATATTAAATTTTCAGCTTACTGAGAAACGAAACAACTCCGGCCTTTCGTACATTGCTTGGGAGATACCAAACCATTATCAGGGCCCATTGCTCCTGCAGAATTGATGCACCAGCAAATAGTGTTGGCATCATCTAATAAGAGCCAGGGATTATCTCCACCTTCCATCATTCCATAAGGGTTTCTGGCGCGAAGGAATTTGCAAATGCTCATATTGCCAGGTTTACTTTTGTCCATACTAAGAAATTTCTAAAATTGCTTGCTTAATTGTAGCTATAAATAAAGGTACTTTATACCCGTTTTTCGCCAATGGGCGCGCTTTTGACATAGCTGCTTCTGCCGCTGCCATTGCATTTTCGCTATTAATAGTCTTCTTTGCAATTGCTTGTTGGGCCTCAATAGATCGATACGGCACAGGAGCAGCTGCACCTAAAACAATACTCGCTGAACGACAAGTATCCCCTGAAACCTCAAGCACTACAGCTACATCTCCCAAAGACCAATCATACGATTCACGGGCTACTTGCTTAATATAAGCACTTTTGGTGTTTTTAGAAGGAGCTGGAATAATGATTTCCGTTATAATTTCTTTTGCCTTTAGGACGTTTTCCATAGCAATATCCTCTCCTGCGGTAACAAAGAAATCATCCATGCGCACTTCTTTCTTTTCCCCTTCACTATTGACGATTACAACACTCGCATTAAAAGCCATAAGTGCGGTTGAAATAGAAGAGGCATGAACACTTACACAAGATCCATTATCTATAATGGCATGATTTTCATTTTCACCTGTTTCAGAATGGCGGGCAAAACATCGATCACCTCCTTTACGAAAGCAATCATGATCAGCAGAACGAAAATACCAGCAGCGGTTACGCTGTGCTATATTACCTCCTAAGGTCGACATATTTCGCAACTGAGGGGTTGCGGCGTGGTTTACTGCCTGGTGGAGTGCCAAATAGTTAGTTTTTATTTCCGGATTTGAAGCTATTTCGGCTAAAGTTACATTAGAACCTATGCTCAATCCATTTTTGGGATCATAACCAATTTTGTCAAGACCGGGAATATTCCTGATATTGATAATTTTTTGGGGTTTAAGCAAGCCTTCCTTTACCCAGTCAAACACATCAATTCCACCGGACTTGAATACCGATGCATTATCTGAATGCTCATATAGCTGTTCGGATACTGTTGAATTCACCTGTTGAAGGGCTTCTTCAACAGATTTGGCTTCGTACCAACTAAATTTATTCATGTCTTTGTATTTAAGAGACTTTATTTAATGCTTTAAGAATACTTGAAGGAGTAATAGGTATTTCATAAATCCGAACTCCTATCGCGTTATAAACGGCATTGGCAATTGCAGCAGCGGTTGCTATATTCGCAGGTTCTCCAATGCCATATGCATCCGTAGAAGAAAGCGCTGAATATTCTTCTACAATAATAGTTTCAATTTCCGGGATTTCCATAGAAAATGGCACCTTGTATTGATCCACATTGGCATTCATCATATGACCAGTTCCATTGTCCATAACTCTGTTTTCATATAAGGCGTACGAGACACCCTGGATGACTCCTCCATTGATTTGACTTTCCAATTGACCTATATTAAGAGGTCTACCGCAACTATGGGCAGCTACTATCTTATCTACTTTAACAAATCCTGTATCGGTATTAACACTGACCTCTGCAAACTGTACGGACCCCAAATCTCCATAGGCCAAACCCCATGGTTGTTGAAAGCCGCCATAATCATCAGATCGGCTGGCAATTTTACTGATTTGGCTTGTGCGCATTAATTTTGTTGCCTCTTTGAAAGGCATTTTCATACTGGCATCAATTTTACTGCCTACCTGACCGTTTTCAATAAACAATTCCGAAGAATCGGTTTCCCATTTTTTGGCAACCAGTTTCAAAAGTGCTTTTTTCGCTTCATAAGTCGCATTACGGGCTGGAGGTGTAATTGATCCAGTTACTACGCTTCCGCCAGAACCTGGGCCAACAGGGAAAAAAGTGTCGCCAATGTTGACTGTAATAGCTGCCACCGGAAGGCCTAATTCCTCGGCAACTACCTGGGCAAGAATGGTTTTAGTCCCTGTTCCTATATCCTGGACGCTGGACCGTATCTCAACCCCGCCGTCGTTGTGGATTTTAACTTCAACTGAAGAATCAAGAGTTACAAATCGCGGCCATGTAGATTGCCCTACGCCGAGCCCTTTTTTTATTATCCCTTTACCACTGCCTGCAGGTTGACGACGAGACCACTCGAAAAGTTTTGCACCCCGTTGGCGTTCTACTTTTCTCACTTCACTTTGATCAATTAGGTCTCTGTATTTTAATGGATCTATCTCTAGCTTTTCCGCCAATTCATCAATAGCCTGTTCTAGGCCAAAAGCTCCCTGAACATTACCCGGTGCACGCCAGGCAGCTCCTGGTCCTGCATTAGTCAATACATCATATTGTTCGGTTGCAAAATTAGGACAGGGATACAAGATTTGGGCAATCCTACCCACTCCGGCGCCAAGGTTTACCCCTGCCGTCCCATGGGAACGTTGCTGAATACCAGTCAAAGTGCCATCTTTCCTGGCTCCTATTTTTAGATATTGAATTGAATTAGGTCGGTTTCCTTCTGCAAGATGCTCTTCTTGTCTATCTAGCATTAGCCAAACCGGTCTTCCCGTTTTTTTAGCAAGATTTGCAGCCATAGGCCCAAAGCTTCCGGCACTGTGTTTTGCACCAAATCCGCCGCCCATAAAATCACAGAATACCCTTACTTTACTCTTTGGTAAATTGAAGACACTCGCCATTTCATTTCTAACCGAATTAGTATTTTGTGTAGATGCATAAACCATCATATGGTCTGCATTCCAATCCACCACGACACCATGGGTCTCCAATGGCATGTGCGTATGCACTTGTGTTCGATATGTTCTTTCTACCAAAACATCAGCTTCTCTGAAACCCACTTCCAAATCACCTCTGGGTCCACCAAAAAAACTACTGGTAGACGGCCCTCTAACATTACCTTCCCCTTTACTTCCATCATGCGTTTCACCTACATCTCCACCATCTTCCTGTTGTGTAATTGGCACATCAAACACAATTGGTGCATTGATTTCCATGGCAGCTTCAATGTCTATAACAAAGGGTTTCTGCTCATAGCTGACCTTAATCAATGAAATTGCATCTTTGGCTATTTCCAGGCTTTCGGCTGCGACACCTCCAAGAGGTTGTCCCACATATTTTACCATCGGATATTTACCATTAGTATTTTCTTCTCCCTCTTTCTGGGCATTCTCTATAAGATGAATAGCATGTACCCCCGGCAGACTTTCTGCTTTAGCAATATCGATTGATGTGATGACAGCATGTGGTACATTTGAACGCAACATCTTCGCATAGAGCATACCAGGCAATTTAATGTCAGAGGTATATTTTGCTTTACCTGTCACTTTTTCGTGGGCATCGATTCTTGTGACCCTTTTTCCAATTATTTTTAATTTATCGTTGACGGGCCATACTGGCGGTTCTTCAATAGGTATTTCTCTTTCTATTTCACTTAAATTATGCCCTGGAATACCGTATGGTAATTTTTCTTTTCTAGTATCCATCTTAAATCGTTTTTTTTGCTGCTGATAAAGTAGCCTTAAATACATGAGGGTAAGTGCCACAACGACAAAGGTTGCCTCGAGTGGCATTTTTTACATCTTCTAAACTAGGATTCGCGTTGTTTTCTACCAAATGTACGCAAGACATCACCATCCCTGGTGTACAATAGCCACACTGGGAGGCGTCATGCTCAATGAATGCTTGTTGAACCGGGTGTAATTTACCATTTTTGGCAATACCTTCAATGGTAGTGACTTCTTTGTTGCCAACATCAAAAGCAGACATCATACAAGCATTCACAGGTTCTCCATCCAAATAGACGGTGCATGCAGAACAGGAGCCCCGATCACAAACGACCTTTGTTCCTGTAAGCTCCAAATGGTCTCTTAAGGCCGAAGCCAATGTTGTTCTCGGTTCCACACTAATTGAGTTCATAATACCATTTACCTTCATTTTTATGGTAACGGCTTCAGGTCCAAATTCTTTACCAGCTACAAGTTGTTCCTTATAATCAAATGCAAGGGCATTTGAAGTTAGTAAAACACTGCCTGCAGTAGATAATCCAGCACCTCTGATGAAACTCCGCCTTGTTATACCTTTTGACGGTTTAGATTCCGATCCTTGGTTTTTATCTTCCATAGAACTACAAATAAATTTATTAAACTATCAATCTAATTAACTCAAAGTAAGTTACGATAATATTCATTTAGAAGGAATAAAAATAAGTTCTGATTACCCCAACATGATTTGTAAAAAAAAATAACATAAAATGTCTGTACTTAAGAGACCGGAACTAAGATCTAATGCTATTTGCGTAGTTTTCTAAAGTTCTGAAAAACAGACAAGCGTTAGCTTGGGTTGGTTTTCATGCTTGCCCAGGGTTACTTATTCTCGGTTCCCACAAAATGTCCGTTATACAAAACTGGTTAGAAGGAATAGCAAAGTCTCATAAAATGTTGGTTTTAAGGGATACGAGTTTTATGGGATATTAAATTGGTCTTTTTGCTCAAGTCACTTTATAATGTCTATTTTTAATGTAAAACCGACCGCTATGAAAATCGTCAACAAAATTTTTGTTGTACTAGTTTTTATTTGTCCACTCTTTTCTTTTGCTCAAGAGAGTAAAAAAATTGATAGTTTGTTGCGTCTTGTTGAAATACAAGAAGATACGATTCTTATAAAAACGTACCGAGAATTATTTATTGCTACAATTACAAAAGAGCCAAAAAAATCTAAACCCTATTTAGATGCGGCCTTAAAACAAATAAAAAAAGTAAAAAGTAAAAAGTTTGAGGCCTTACTCACAAAAGACCAAGGTGTATACTATTATTACACTTCCGATTATGCTCAAGCAAAGCGATTATATGAAAAAGCCATTTCACTTTTTGAGCAACTAAATGACGAAGGGCAACTCAGTGCCATCTATAATAATTTGGGTATTATTCAAAAATACATGGGTCTCCCTGAAAAGTCTTTAGAGTCGCATTTGAAGTCGCTGAGGTTAAAAGAAAAGCTTGGAAAGCATGGGATGTCCTTGGCAGCTAGCTATCTGAATATTGGTGTGCTACATGGTGAACTGGGAAATCTTGAAACATCTAATGATTATTATAGAAAGGCAGAAGCTATTTGTTTAAAGGAAAATCAAGAATGGCATCTTTCTATGGTAAGATCAAACCTCGCAATAAATATGGAAAAAGAGGGGAAAATTGATGAAGCGCTAGCCTATTATTTTAAAAGCATTCCATATTTTGAAAAAAATGGTTATCAAATAGAACTGGCCAAACAATACAATCTAATAGGAGCACTTTACCTAGATCTTGACTCTTTAGAACTGGCAAAAGATTATTTTTCCAGGTCTTTAGAATTAAGTAAAGACAAAGGCGAGCTGCAAATGGTTGGTCTATCCACCGGAAACTTAGGGGATATTTACTACAAAGAAAAAAAGTACAAGCAGGCATTGAAAAACTTTCAAGAAGCATTAAACATTTCTAAAGAAGCTTCCACTGATACAAGGAGAGTCAAAGATTACCTTAACTTGGCAAATGCATATGCGGCTTTAAATGATTTTAAAAAAGCCTATGATTACAGAGTGCTACATTTTGAGATGCACAATACTATTTTTAAGCAGGAGAATATTAAAAAATTAAATGAATTAGAAATCCAATATCAAACCGAAAAAAAGGAGCAACAGATAGTTCTTCAAGAAAAAGAGATAACTGTATTAGAACAAGAGGCAAAAATCAACAATCAACAAAGACTAATATTGGGAGGTGGTCTAGGGTTTTTATTGTTAGTATTCGGTTTCGGATTTTATGGAATACGGCAAAAAATGAAGCGTAACAAACTTGAACGAGAAAGAGTAGACGCAGAACTGGCCTTTAAAAAGAAAGAATTGACCACCCATGCCTTGCATCTGGCCAAAAAGAACGAAGTCTTGGAAAGTGTAAAACAAAAAGCGAAAGCGTTGAGAGCAAACGAAGGTGCTTCGGGCTATCAAGAATTGATCAAGACCATCAATTTTGACCAACAAGACGATAAGAATTGGGAAAGTTTCACCCAATACTTTGAACAGGTTCACAAAGATTTTTCAGCTAATGTCAAAAGCAAATACCCAAATGTCACTAAAAATGAACTTCGTTTTATGGCATTGCTCAAAATGAATATGTCTTCAAAAGAAATTGCCACCATCTTGAATATTTCGCCAGATGGAATCAAAAAAGCAAGGCAACGACTCCGTAAAAAAATGGACCTCACCCCAGAAGAATCACTTGAAAATACGGTATTGCATATTTAAACTCAAATTACCTGATCTCTCAAAACACCTTTAAAATTAGCAGTTTCAAAGGTGTACCCCCTTTGTACCCCTTTCATATTTTTATGCGTTAAAGTCACTCGCTAGGTTTGTGGTGTCATTAAGTTGGCAATCAAGTTTTGTGGTCTTGCTCGGTTACGTACTGCAGACCAAAATCGGGCAGGTCGCACAAAACTGAATTTAAATTTTAACCACAAAACAGATTGATTATGAAAACGAAAAACAATTTTTTAAAGACTACCATTGCGATTCTTGTATTGGCTTTTGCCATTTCTTGTGGTAAAGATGAGATAGAGAGCGTTATAGAACCAACTGCAATAGACCCAGTGCAGGTAGACCCATGCGACGACCCTTGTGCAAATCCAAACCAATGCCCTGGTCAATGTGTAAATGAAAACACAGGCCTTAACAGAGATGCTTTTTTACCAGAAGGAACGGTAACGGATACTGACAATGGTTACACAGTTGATGGAAAACTAACCATTCCTATTGATTCCATTGGCGAAATCGTTTTTGACAATGCCGATATTGACGTTTCCTTTAATGATGATGGCACCTTACAAAGCCTAGTGGGCAACGTACAAATACCACCCTTGGAAAATTATTTTGAGTTTGCACAACCGCTAGACGGGGAAGTTGGTTTCTTTTCCGGAAAATTCCTAAATGAAAATCGCAATTATGAGATAACACTTAAGGATGAGCGGTCTTATTTTGTATTTAATATTCAAGCTAATTTTGAATTAAAAGTTGGGGCGAATGACAACCCCGATGATACCAAAGCCATTTCTATAAGTCCAGGTAGTGCGGGTCTCACACTAATTACGGATTATACGGACCCTATGTTCTTCTTCTCAGTCGGTGGTAATGTTGCAGGTGGAGATGGAGAAAACAACAATAACAATAGTAATAACAGCGATAGTAGTTTGTTAGGCGTAAGTTTTGGGGGTTCTTTTGGCGCTAATATGACCTATGTGCCTACCAATCCTGTAAACGATGTTATAAGTTTTGATGCCAAACGCGTTCGAGGAGGCTCTATTTCTTTCTTTAAAATATTGGAAGGAAGTGGTCTATATTATGAAAATAAAGGTTTTAGTGCCGATATAGATTTAAAAGAACCATTAGAATCAGACTTTGGGGTAGGATACCGTGGTGGATGGAATGGAAAAATTGATTTAGCACTTGAAATTACATCTTTTATAAACTTTGGGTTTCCTATTGCCGAAGGTAGTGCCGCTATCGTTGCGGAAGCGTCTACCAATAATGGGATCAATACCAAAGCCTTTATAAACGGAATTGCGGATCCGGATTTATCTTGGTACCCGGATTTTATTCCCATTAAACCAGACGGCAGCCTTAGTGCAGATGGTTTTATAGAGCAATCGGGAGATTTTGACATAGGTGTTGCAGGAACTTATAGTATTGAGGTTCCTAATCACAAACAGGGTATTGAAGGGTTGATGCGCCTTTCTAACCCCGCATTTGAAATTGACGGGAAATTTATAAAAGATGACGAAGAATGGTCCGTAAACGCAAACATCAAAAAGGAGGAAAGTGAAGTTCTTGTCAAAGCACCCACAAGTTTTGTAGCCGGATTGGATACTCAGGTAGCTCAAAAAATTGATTCTGTCTTAAGCTCTGTAGAAAATGTAATATCAGATTTGGAAAATGCCACAGCCGATTACGAATTTGAATTAAGCCTAAGAGGATTACGCGAAGCATTACCAGTAATTATTTCCAATGCCCAAAAAACAATAAACGATAGGGTTGCAGATGAAGTAGCAGATGGTGTTGCCAAGGCGAAAGCAGAAGTTTCCAGTAGAGGAGCAGTATACTGCAGCGATAACATTAGTGCTATCGCTAACAGTGTTGTAAAGCCTTATAGAGATGTATTAGCACGTATGGGGAACGCAGTAAGTAATCAAAATGACAATGACCAGACCAGAGTAGAGTTAGAAGCGGCATTGCGTCAACTTGCCAGTTTGAATAGGGTTAACAAAACGGTAACGGCTACGGTTACATGGGGATTGCCACTTACAGGATGCGCAATACCTTTTACAAGCAATAGGAATATAAGCCTAAATTTTGAGGTATTGACCAGTACTCAGGTAACACAACTTACAACAGCGGCTAACAATGTAAAATTTATAGCCGAAACAAGCGACATCAAAATAAGTGCTCAGGCCATTTTTGACGCAATTCCTACCCAAGAAATACGTGACCGCCTGGATAAACTAAAACAAGATATCGTGAACCAAGTTAAAACCTATCAAGACTTTAATGGGGTTGGCTTTATTAAGAATCATACTAGTAGCGAGTTTACATTTTTTATTGAACAAGGAAACGAGCGCAAAACGGTAACAAGTTTTAATCCTTTCAACCCAGATGCTATTATAAAAATATTAATCCCAGATTTACAGTAGAAATAGTTAATACGAATGTCCCATATCTGGGACTAAAAAAGAAAGGCCCTATAATTTAAATAGGGCTTTTTATTAGAATTTTTTATTATAATACCTGAAGTTGAAAAAGTATCTATAACGGTTATTCTTTTTAGAAGTTCTTTTAAATAGCGGTTTTATAGGACTAATCTCAAGCTATTCTAAACAGTTTCTGAGAGTGTCTCATTTATGATCTCTATTAGTAGTTTCGTTTATTCACCTTTTATGGAACATTTGTATTGCGACATAAAAAAGTATCCGAGTTTAGTAATTAACATATAAATTGGTGCATTTTATTATATTTTAGCCACTGAACGATAATTGTTTGTTAAAAAGGTGTCCCTCTGGGATGCACGAGCCAGGCCAGACAACCCCTATAAATCGTATTCTCTCTGCCCTATTAGCATAGCTTTATGCTAACAAAGCGTTTTGCTTGTATTGGATTCCCTTCTGGGATGCACGAGCCCTATGAAAACTAATTACAAAAATTGAGAGGCCAGTTGGGGTTAATATAAATTTTTGTTTAACATATTTTATTTTTAGTTAAACATTTTGTATCTTTGAGAAATAATTTCCGTAAGGAATCGCACCTAAATTATGCTATATGTTTGGATTATTTAAAAAGAAATCAGAAAAAGATAAGTTACACGAGCAATATCAAAAGCTAATGAAAGAATCGTATAATCTTTCTACGAGTAACAGAAAATTAAGCGACCAGAAGGCTTATGAAGCGGAAGAGATTATGAAAAAAATAGAGGCTCAAAAGTTATAGATGACCGATAAAAAGAAACCAGATAATGTTGTTTTTGATAATGAAATTCAAAAATACGACGCTTTTCTAAAACCATACGCGACGAATGTTGGCGCACCAGTAATTACAACATCAGATACTATTGCTTGGAAAAACAGAAGCATTAATAAACTGAACCATAAGGTTCAAACAAGATATCTGGAAATAAGAGCGCAGTATGAGCAATTAATGCAAGAATTTGAATATAACAACCTGATATATAGCGCAAAGTTTACCTTTGAACCCCTTATAGGTAAGGTCTATCATTTATACAAAAGAGATAATAACGAGACTTTTTTATCCATTATCGCACCGGATCAATGCAATTTTAATTCACTGGGAAGTTTCTATTTAAATACTGATCAAATTTGGGAAAAAGTAGTTTAGAAATTATATTGGAAAAAGAACTGACAGAAAGACAATTAGATAGGATCATCGAAATGGCCTGGGAAGACAGAACGCCTTTTGAAGCCATAGAATTTCAGTTTGGACTGCCAGAAAAAGAAGTTATTAAATTGATGCGTGGCAATCTTAAGGAATCTAGTTTTAAACGCTGGAGAAAACGTGTTAATAGTGGCGTAAGTACAAAACACTTAAAAAAACGAAGCGAAGATATCACACGCTTTAAATGCTCCAGACAAAGAGCTATTTCCGGTAATAAAATAAGTAAGCGTTAATGTATGATGAAACAAATACAAAAGCATATTTCCCAACAACATTTGAAGCTATACTCGAGAGAATAGCAACAATAGATCCAGTTGCTTATGGTCCGTCTAGAAACTATCTGGATGGTGCAGTAAGTTATCTATCGCCTTATATTTCTCGAGGTGTTATTTCCACAAAGTTTGTCTATCAAGAATTATTAAAGCGTGGTTTTCATCCTGGTTCTATTTTAAAATTTGTTCAAGAATTAGCGTGGCGAGATTATTGGCAACTAGTTTGGATTGCCAAAGGCGATGCTATTAATCAAGACTTAAAGCAACTACAAGTTCCAGTTATTACCAAGGGGATTTCTATGGCTTTACCTGGTGCGGATACGGGTATTGAAGCTATCGACAATGCTATTGATCAATTTTACAAAACCGGCTACCTGCATAATCATTTACGAATGTATATTGCATCGATTGCCTGCAATGTAGCACAAAACCACTGGAAAGCACCTGCGCAATGGATGTACTATCATTTGCTGGATGCAGATTGGGCAAGCAATGTTCTTAGTTGGCAATGGGTGGCAGGCGCAAATAGCAATAAGAAGTATTATGCGAATCAAGAGAACATCAATAAATTTTGCTATAGTAATCAAACAGGAACTTTTCTTGACGTATCCTATGATGATTTTGAAAACTTACCCATACCAGAAGTGCTGCTTTCTTCGGAAATATTAGAGTTAACGACACCGCTTCCTGAACAAAAACCCATAAAAATAAACACAGCACTTCCAGCGCTTATTTATAATTTCTATAACTTAGACCCCATTTGGAAAAAGGAGCTTTCTGCAAATCGAATTCTCTTACTGGAACCTTCGCATTTTAAGCAATATCCTGTGTCTCAAAAGACTATTGATTTTATAGTTGACCTTTCAAAAAACATAGAGAATATGCAAATATATGTGGGCGAATTTAATGAACTTACGATTGCTTATAAGTTTGGGAGCATCTATTATAAAGAGCATCCATTAAACAAACATTACAAGGGCATCGAAGCCAAAAGAGATTGGATGTTTTCTGTAAGAGGCTACTATCCATCTTTCTTTTCTTTTTGGAAAAAATGTAAAAAAGAAATTGCATTTTGAATCGAGAAAACATCAATATTATTTTTCCTCATCAACTTTTTCAAAGTTCTCCACTTTTAGAGAATGGTCTTACTATATATCTAATTGAAGAGTTTCTATTTTTTAAACAATACAATTTTCACAAACAGAAAATAGCATTTCATAGAGCCACAATGAAGCATTATGAAGTCTTCCTGACTTCTAAAAATATTGATGTTGTCTATATAGAATCAACACAGCATATTTCTGATATCCGAAAACTAATTCCGCACCTGGCATTAAAGGGTGTTACAAACATTAACTATATCGACCCGGTTGACAATTGGCTTCAAAAGCGAATTGTGAAAGAATGTGCCTGCCATACCATAGAAAGAACTGTCATCGATTCTCCATTATTCTTAAATACCAAAGAAGATTTGCAACCTTTTTTCCGAACTGATAAAAAGAAATACCATCAAACCTCCTTTTATACAGATCAGAGAATCAAAAGGCATATTCTTATTGATTATGACGGAAAGCCTACAGGCGGGAAATGGACATTTGATACCGAAAACAGAAAAAAATATCCGGCAAAAAAGATACCTCCGGCCATACAGTTTCCAGATGTGGACAGGTTTTATAAAGAGGCTTGTGACTATGTAGCCGCAAATTTTTTAAATAACGTAGGTCAACTCGCAGAACACGCTTTGTATCCTGCAAATTTTGAAACAAGTCAAAAGTGGTTTCAACAGTTTCTAGAACAACGTTTTATAGAATTTGGCATATATGAAGACGCTATAGTCGCAGAATATTCTATCTTAAACCATAGCGTATTAACACCAATGCTCAATGTGGGATTGATTACGCCAAAAGAAGTGATAGAGCAAAGTATCTCTTTTGCAAAAGCGAATAATATACCCCTCAATTCCTTAGAAGGTTTCGTACGCCAAATTATAGGTTGGCGCGAGTTTATACGTGGCATTTATGAGAGCCGGGGAAGCGATGAACGCACGCGTAACTTTTGGGGATTTAACAAAAAGATCCCTAAATCATTTTATGATGGGACAACTGGTATTTATCCTGTGGATCAAACCATTAAAAAAATACTACAGACAGGCTATTGCCACCATATAGAACGCTTGATGGTTTTGGGAAATTTTATGCTTTTGTGCGAATTCGACCCGGATGAAGTTTACCGCTGGTTTATGGAACTCTTTATAGATAGTTATGATTGGGTAATGGTACCAAATGTATATGGAATGAGTCAGTTTTCAGATGGTGGACTAATGGCCACAAAACCCTATATAAGTGGTAGCAACTACTTATTGAAAATGAGCGACTACAAAAAAGGCGAATGGCAAGCGATATGGGATGGGCTCTTTTGGCGATTTATGGATACGCACCGTAGTTTCTTTAAACAAAACCCAAGATTAGGTATGCTCGTTTCCTTGTTTGATAAAATGCCTGTTGAAAAACGGCAACAACATATAGATAATGCGGAAAAATATTTAACTGAACTCTAGTTTGACCTATGGAAACAGATACGATCAGATTACTTTTTGACGCAGGACTTGTTGTCCTTATTTGGATGATACAACTCGTTGTATATCCTGGTTTTCTGTATTATGAAAAGGATAATTTAATGAAATGGCATAAACACTATACTTCAAGACTTTCGTTAATAGTAATTCCGTTAATGTTTGGTCAATTGATTCTTGCTGTTATTCAATTGGTCGAATTTCAGGCCATTGAAACAATCGTTAGTCTTACATTAGTAATTGCGGTTTGGGCATCCACCTTTTTACAATTTGTACCTATCCATAATCAAATATTTAAAAATAACAGCAACATAACACTCCTGAAACAATTAGTGAAACGGAATTGGTTGCGAACAATCTTATGGACACTTATATTCTGTTGGAGTATATATAACAAGCTGTAACTAAAAATTCTTTCTGTTTTTTGGTCTGATTTAGAATGAAATGCTTTTAGAATATTTGATAATAATAAAAACACTAATTTTCATTGTCAATTACGAAAAATATTAACCAAAAATAGACATGAATAAACAAGACTATAAAATACATATCATTGGCGCTGGAGTAAGCGGACTTACAGCTGCGAGAGTTCTAGAAGATAATGGTTGTAGTCCTGTTATTATTGAAGCTACCGACAGAGTTGGTGGAAGAGTTAAAACAGATATAATAGACGGTTACCAATTAGATCACGGATTTCAGGTATTACTTACGGCATATCCCGCAGCACAGAAATATTTGAATCTCGACGCATTGGAATTACAGAAATTTATTCCTGGAGCAACTATCTTTCATAATGGTAAGAAAAAAACTATTGGAGATCCTTTAAGAAATTTATCCTTACTTATTCCAACATTGTTTTCAGGTATAGGAACGTTTTCAGACAAATTGAAAGTACTCAGGCTAAACAGACTTTTAAAGAAAGCGACCTTAAATGAAATTTTTGCGAAAGCTGAAAAAACAACATTTCAATATTTATTGGACTTCGGTTTTTCGAAGGAAATGATTTCTCAATTTTTTAAACCTTTCTTTAGTGGAATATTCTTGGAACCTGAATTGGAAACATCAAGCAGAATGTTTGAGTTTGTTTATAAAATGTTTGGAGAAGGCTTTGCCACATTACCTAAAGCTGGTATTGAAGCTATCCCAAAACAACTAAAAGAAAATTTAAAACAAACGACCTTTCAATTCAATACAAAGGTCAAATCTGTGGAAGACCACAAAATTTTTCTTGCTGATGGAACCGAACTGGAAAGCCACTTTACAATCATCGCTACAGAACCCAGTGTGCTTGTATTAAATCTAAAAAACAGAGAGACTAAATGGAAATCTTGTGATACGTTATATTTTGAAACCAATAATAGAATTATTGATAAACCGCTTATTGGTCTTATTTCTGATAGTGATGCCCTGATTAATAATATTTTTTACCATACTAGTCTGGCGTCAAAATCAGTAGGCAAGAAGGAATTATTATCTGTTACCGTAGTAAAAGAACACGGTTTATCGAAAGAAGCATTAATAATGCGAATTCAAAAAGAACTTCAACAATATTGTGGTTTAGATTCTTATACGTTTATAAAACACTATTGCATAACTCAGGCTCTGCCAATACTGGATGGATTGCAATACGAAATACATCCGTCAGAAACCAAATTGACTACAGGTATTTTTCTTGCCGGAGATATGCAACTGAATGGTTCATTGAACGGAGCAATGATTGCAGGAGAAAGAGCAGCATTAGGCATTCTTGAAACGATTTCAAGTTCTATTTAATTCAAAAGAATTGAGATATGAATATGATTAGAACAGGGCCTCAAATCGATTAAGATGTTCCAGTGAAGTATATTGAAGTGATTTTTGAAGTGTTGCTTCAAGGACTACCGGAGGAGCAACACCTGCTTTTTCGACTTCCAGCCATCTCTAAAATACTCTGTCGCTGGATCAGTACAACAGGGCTATAACTCGGTTCCTAATACAATCAACTTCAAAACTTAAAATGCCGTATCAGGTCTGCCTTTTAAACGTATCTCAATTTTTTTCTTCTTTACTGTTAAACGTTTCATTATATCCATAAGATTGGTATCCTTAGATTTCTTATAAATCTCGTTTAAAGCTAATATCAGACGTTTTGCTTCTCTTGTTGCAGCCACCCTGTCACTAGTAGACATATTATTCATTTTTGCTTTCTCAAAGGCAAGTGCTTCATTTATTAAATCCATAGCATACATTTTTTTTATCAGTTTAAAGTTAATAAAACAGAGCACTATATTAAAGTGTATTCTATTGATTGTGATAATTTTATAATAGAGCAAGTCTATAGGCAATAATATGTGCAGTATAGATATAAAATAATAGTAAAGAGGCTATTTTTATAATGAAATGGGTTCTTTTAAAATAGGGCTTTGTCCCAGCAAAGCATTTTGCTTAATGGATTCACCAATGCTTTCCATAAACTCCAATTGTTATTGAACAACGAAATCCTTTTAAACACTACTTGCTTTTACTTTTGAAGGCAAATAGTTGTTTGAAATTCATAGGAATTAGTTTAAATTTTTGATGATAAAGGTAAAATCCTTACTTTAATAGTATTATTCACTCATCATTATTATTATGGCAAATTTTAACCTCAATATTAACGGAAAAACACAGCAAATAGATGTAGACCCGGCAACTCCAATGCTTTGGGTGCTACGGGAACATCTTAATTTAGTAGGCACAAAATACGGTTGTGGTATTTCGCAATGTGGCTCCTGCACAATCCATGTCAGCGGTGTTGCAGTACGT
Organism: Eudoraea sp.; assembly: GCF_049669105.1. NCBI lineage: Bacteria > Pseudomonadati > Bacteroidota > Flavobacteriia > Flavobacteriales > Flavobacteriaceae > Eudoraea > Eudoraea sp. The sequence continues at coordinate 4,545 of NZ_JBATKE010000195.1, read as the reverse complement.
TCCTGTCAATTACCAGTTTCTTCGGTCGGCAATCAGTCCGTCACTACTATTGAAGGATTATCCGAAAAGGGTGATCACCCTGTACAAAAAGCCTGGCTGGAACATGACGTTCCCCAGTGTGGCTACTGCCAATCTGGTCAAATTATGAATGCCAGTGCATTTCTAAAAAACAATCCCAATCCAACCGATGAAGAAATTGATGCGGCCATGAATGGGAATATTTGCCGTTGTGGTACTTATACAAGGATCAAGAAGGCCATCAAGACTGCTGCCAAATCGGAAAATGCATAAATGCTATCCACACCTAAAAAACAAAGAATATGACAATTGTTAAAACAACATACAACAGACGCTCCTTTTTGAAATGTTCCGCACTTGCGGGTGGCGGAATGGTACTTGGCTTTAGTTGGCTCGCTTCCTGTAAGCCAACTCCGGAACAGGTACTGAACATGCCAAAAGAATGGTTTACCATCAATGGATATTTGAAAATTGGAGAAAATGGTATGGTCACGATTATGTCTCCAAACCCGGAAATTGGGCAGAATGTGAAGACATCTATGCCTATGATTGTTGCAGAGGAATTGGATATAGACTGGAATAACGTACTTGTGGAACAGGCCCCATTGAATACGGCTATTTTTACCCGCCAGTTAGCCGGGGGTAGCCAGTCTATCAGACAGGGATGGCAGAGTTTGCGTATGGCCGGTGCCACAGCAAGACAAATGCTAAAAGAGGCCGCAGCCCAGGCATGGCAAGTACCCGTGGCCGAAATTACCACAGATAAAGGTGTATTAACACATAAGAATAGTGGCAAATCGGCCGGTTATGGCGAAATGGCCTCTGCTGCAACCAAAATTCCTGTTCCTGAGGAGGTAGCACTAAAAGACATAAAGGACTTCACAATTATTGGCACCTCCCGAAAGAATGTGGATGGTCTTAATATTGTAACCGGGAAACCGTTATATGGATTAGATTATCAAAAGGAAGGGATGCTCATCGCCATGATTGCGCACCCCCCGGCTTTCGGATTGAAACTAAAATCCATTGATGCTACTTCAGCAAAGGCTATGCCCGGAATTAAAGACGTATTCACTATTAAGACATTCAATGAAGATTACGAAAAAAGCGCTTTCGACAATAGTGCCTTTACAGATCTCGTGGCGGTGGTTGGAAATACGACATGGGAAGTTATGAACGCAAAAAAAGCTGTGCAAATAGAGTGGGAACAAGCACCTGACACTACAACAAATATGAGTCTTTTCGGCCGGTCAGTGACTGTAAACTTTCCTGCTGGAATGGAAAACACCGATTCTCATAAGGCAAAAATGGCTGAACTGGCAACTAAGCCGGGGAAGGTAGTTCGCAAAGATGGTAACCCTGAAGCTGCCTTTAAAAAAGCGGTGAAAGTCATAGAACGAAGCTACTCCTGCCCTTTTCTCGCCCATAATACCATGGAACCCATGAATTTCTTTGCCCATGTTACAGATGAAAGTGCTGAGCTTGTTGGACCGGTGCAGACGCCTGAGTTCATGGAGCGAAGTGTGGCTGAACGATTAGGGATGCCACTTGAGAAAGTGGACATTCAAATGACCCGTATGGGCGGCGGTTTTGGACGACGGCTTTACGGCCATTTTCTTACAGAAGCAGCGGTGATTTCTCAGAAGGTGAAAGCACCTGTTAAACTGGTATACTCGCGTGAAGATGATATGACAATGGGGGTTTACCGTCCCTCCTATCATGCATACTATCGCGCAGCATTAGATGCAGATAATAACCTTATCGCTTTTCATGTGCGAACTGGCGGTATTCCTGAAAGCCCTCTGGCTGCGAACCGCTTCCCGGCAGGAGCAGTAGAGAATTACCTGGCCGAGGATTGGACTATAGATTCCAATATTACCGTTGGGGCATTCAGGGCGCCAAGATCTAACTTTATAGCAGGCGCCGAGCAATCCTTCCTGGACGAAGTAGCCGATGTAGCGGGCAAAGATCCCATTGAATTTAGGCTCGAGTTATTGAACCGTGCCCAGGAAAATCCCATAGGTGAAAACAATGATTACGAAGCCAACCGTTATGCCGGAGTATTGGAGTTGGTTAAAGAAAAATCGGGCTGGGGTAAAGATATTTCGAATGTCCATAGAGGTGTATCTGCCTATTTTTGCCATAACAGCTATGTTGCTCAGGTATTGGATATGGTTATGGAGAATGGCAAACCTGTAGTACAAAAAGTGTACTGTGCCATAGACTGTGGCATCGTGGTAAATCCTGATGCCGCTATAAATCTTGCCGAAGGTGGCATAGTAGACGGCATAGGTCATGCCATGTATAGCGCCATGACTTTCAAAGATGGTGTTCCGGAACAAAACAACTTTGACAGGTACCGCCTGATCAGGCATGGTGAGGCTCCGAGATCTATAGAAGTTCACTTCGTAAAAAATGAAATAGACCCTACCGGCCTGGGCGAACCACCATTCCCTCCTATCATGGGTGCACTCGCGAATGCCTTGTACAGGACAACAGGCAAACGTTTCTACAATCAACCTTTTATAACCGAAAAGCAAGTGCTGGGATAGCCTCTTTTATTATTAATACTTTAAATTTAAGTGTACAACGGGCTTTTATGGACAAAGCCGGGTACTTATTGGCGGCTCTCTTTTGCAATTTAAAATCCCCCCGCTGCCACCACGCTAGAGCGTGGCGGCAGCAGGGGTGTCATCTGCAAAAAAAATGCCTAGTTTCTATTGTTACTAATACTTTAATACAACTTTTATATCACTTTTGTGGGTGGTATATATTGCTATATAAAAATAACTTTACAAGTATTAAATGGCAACTTTTGAAATAGCCCTCCTGTAATTCTATTATAGCTAAACAGGCATTAATTTTTTTCACATATAATATGATAAAATTGAATATCGCAGCAGTATCTTATTAGGACAGATAACAAAATTTAAAAAGATGTCGTAAACATTATGGAAGAAACAAAAAATAAGGGATTCCATGATTACAGCTTTAGTAAACCAGCATTATATCATATAAAAATACAAGGGAGAGTGTTTGAATCCTGGCGGGACAGGCTGGGCGATATTGAAGTACAGATTCATTAAAAATCCCGGTGGAAAAACCTTTTCAGTTCTTAAGGGTCGTTTAAATGATCAGGCCGCATTAGCAGGTATCCTAAATTCACTTTACGAATTACATCATGTGGTAATGGAAGTTCAAATTGTTAAGGACACTAAAGATAAAGAGGATATTGAAAATTCGTTGTAACGCGGTATTTTTGTAAAGGCTAAAAATTAAAAGATAGACCTTATCTTTTCAATACATATTAATCCAGTTGAAAAATAGCAAAAAAGATGACATATATATTTAATATTCAGAAAACAGTACGCAGACCAGGATTACTTTTAGTCTTTTTCTTAGTGCTGCTAGGCAATAGTTATCAGGCAGTTGCACAGGAAGATACCCAATCAGACGCAGCTACTGATGCCAATGTACAAGCTAATAATCCTTTGGCAAGTATCAAGACTTTTAATCTGCATAATTACTATGTACCCAATTTATCGGGACTTCCCGATGCAACTTCCAATACCATGTGGCTTCGATATGCCCAACCAATAGGACGATTTTTAGTCAGAGGTTCTCTTCCAATATCAACGGTACCGGCAGCGAATCAGACAAACAAGACCGGACTGGGTGATTTTAATGCCTTTGCAGCCTATCTTGCCGTTAAAAATGCAAAAACCACATTGGGGGCAGGCCCGCTGATTGCAGCACCCACAGCCACTGATGATGCCCTTGGCAGTGGTAAGTGGCAGGGAGGTTTAGCTGTCATCATTTTTCAGGTAGTATCGCCACAACTGCAGATTGGTGGACTGATCACCTGGCAAGCTTCTTTTGCCGGACAAAGTGATCGTGTAAATACAAATGTAATGGCTTTGCAGGCATTTGCCATATGGCAGCTGGGGGGTGGCACCTATTTAAGATCAACCGGTATTTCTGCATTTAACCTTGAAAACGGCAACTATAATGTGCCATTTGGAATGGGGATTGGCAAGGTGCTTAAAACAGAAAAGCTGGTCTTCAATATTTTCGCTGAACCTCAGTTTACCGTTTTGCATTATGGTGTTGGACAGCCTAAACTTCAACTCTTCTTTGGTTTAAATACACAGTTTTAAATGTAGGCCAGAAATATTCCAAAAGAATGCATGAATATATCCTATCTGTTCGAATGCAGTTTTCCTGTCATTTAAGGTGTCCGGAGTAATCAAAGGGGTAAATCAGGAACCTTGCTGTAACCCTTGATATATTTGCAAATAATTACTGTTATTAGGGCTTATTTGAAGTAATAGACGACAAGTGTTCATTGCATTGTTTTGTTGATTCAAATTAATTTCGCTCAGAAGCTTCACATATAAAAGGCGTTCATCATTTGGAAAGGTTTCTAATGCCTTCTCAATTACCGCAATGGCTTCAGGGTTTTTATTTTCCTGTTGAAGCATCAGCGCATAATTGTAGGAAGCGTTTGCATTAGCCGGCTCTTTGGAA